>DUNY01000406.1 GCA_012839145.1 Thermoanaerobacterales bacterium | reverse complement strand
TTCTTTGATCTGTAGTTGTCTGAAACACACCCTGGCCTGCTTTGTAGCCCACATTTACACAATCCTCTCCTAGTATTGCATCTAATGTAAAGCAAAAAGTTACTGTCTCATTTGCACCTACAGGTTCGTCAAATTTTATACCTATCAGATTAACCTGGTTACCTGATGGATTTGGTTTGGTTACTTTTGTACATGTGGCTGAAACAATAGGGCCCCCGGAGACTTGCTTTGTACAGTTTACTATATTGATAAAGTTTATAAACTGAGTAGGATTATTTGGGCAAACCTCCACTACGAAATTACTTAAGTCATTCGGTGCAGTTCCGTTCCCTTTAACTTCATAACAAAAAGTGGTATTACCACCGGATACACTTCTTGAAACAAAGGTAATGGTGAATCCCCCCAGAGTAACTGAAGTGTTTTCACAAGCCATTGTTTTTCACCTCCTTCTTTGCTAATACATTGTATGATAATGCTATGAAAGTAGTGATGATATTTTGTGATTAAATTTCTGCTCATTTTGGAACTCTTGTTACATAATTTTAATATTATATATTAAAATATTATTTAGTGAGGGGAGAGTAAATCTATGGAAGACATTAATTCAATGGAAGAAAAAAATGTAGAAATGGGAATATTCCCGCCAAAACCTGATAAAGACAAAGATGTTCTCTGCCAAGAATGTGATTGCTGTTGTGAAAAGACACAGAATGTAACTTTTAACTCTTGTCAGGATGTTATAGACTTTACTGTGCAAAATGTTCAATTAAAATGTGAGGGACGATTTCTCAAAGTAAGAGTAGAGCTCGACAGAGTATGTCGAGGTAGAAAAATAAATTTAGGTGTTTTGGTGTGTGAAAGTATTGGCGGAACTTTTTTCACAAGGGCTTTCAGGGCATGTCAAGTAACAGTGCCTGGGACTGCCGGTCAATGTGTTGATAACTTCCGTGTAGAAGAGTTTTGTTTTGTATTTCCTGATGACAATCTTTGCAGTTCTCGTACATTTGTAGTTAAAGTAGTTGCTCATTACGCAGATTTTCCAAGTTTTCCATTTTGTCCTTGTTAAATCTATAAACACACTATTGGAAACAAACCCGCTTTTATTTAGAGGAAAAAGCGGGTTGTTTTTATTAACAACCTGGTAAGTAAAAAAAGTGGGGCTGATAATAACATATTAGTTCGAAAATGAATACTATATAATGATAAGCTCATAGGGGGTGTAACTATGCCTCATAAAACAGAAGATTTTATAAAAGAGCATGTACTGGCTCATGGAATATCCGTGGTATGTGGTTATTCAGAAGAAAAACGATTGAACTTAAATCACATGGATTGTCAAGATTTAAATGACATTACAGTTCAAGATGTATTACTAAAATATACCGGGAGAATGTTAAAAGTAAGTGTAAATCTTCAGATGGTTTGTACAGGAAAGAAGATAGCCTTTGGTGTTGTTATTCAGGAAAAGGATGGAGATAGTTTTATAACACGAGGCATTAGAGTTTGCGAACTAGAGATACCGGAAGATAAAAATAAGAAATTGTCTAATGTATCGGTAGATGATTTTTGCTTTACTTTTCCAGAGTGGGATTTGTGTTCACCAAGAACTTTTAAAATTATTATTATTGCACATTATCTTTTCCCTGTAAAAAACAATTGAGCTAATACAGATTTGCAGATAAAAACTCCATGTAAATCCTTCTTGGAATTTTAATTTTTTCTAAAAGAGGAAAAGTGATAAAAAAAAAGAAATAAAACAAAGGAAGACTTATAGGTTTTTACCAATTTAATGAATTAGCGAGTCATCCAAGTTCATATATTTCACCACTATCATCATTTGAAAAACCAGTTCTGACTATGACCATTTCCGAGGTGTTGTTCTATAAATATAGTAAAAACAAAATCTCAACTTGGCAATG
>DUNY01000166.1 GCA_012839145.1 Thermoanaerobacterales bacterium | reverse complement strand
CGATCCCAGTTTTATTATCACCCATGCAACCAAGAGACCGTAGGCTGTGGCTACCGTAAGAACGGAAATCCATCCGTCTCTGCCTGCGGTGGTAGCCGTAATAGCCGGCAGAAAGAGCACCGCCGTAGAAACTACCAAGGTAAAACAAAGGAGTAGTATGCCTTGACGATTAGTGACTTTTCCCTTTTCCAGCATGGCTGTCCTCTCCTTTTGCCTTATTGACATCTTTTGTCTTTTGATTATCAGGATGAGGTCTGGGCTTTTGACCTCTTGCTTGACGCTGGGGCCTTTTATCTCCTATATATTTGGGTCGGGTAGTCATAGCCCACCAAGGAGCACGAATGAAGCTGTCTTTTAAGTCACTTAAGCTCAGTGGTGCAATAGGAGTTAAGTAGGGCATGCCAAAGGAGCGTAGAGAGCAAAGGTGTATGAGGATGGCCATCAAGCCTATCATTACACCGAATAGGCCGAAGGAAGCCGCCAATGCCATTATGGGGAACCGCATTACACGGATGGTATATGAACCGCTGATGGTAGGTATGGTAAAGCCCGCTATGGCCGTAAGAGATACTACCATTACCATGGCTGAAGATACTAGACCAGCACTCACCGCCGCCTGACCTATAACAAGGGCTCCAACGATGCTTACAGTCTGACCTACAGGTCTTGGCAGACGGATACCGGCTTCTCTCAAGAACTCAAACACCATTTCCATCAAAAGAGCTTCAAAGAAAGCCGGAAAGGGGACACCCTCTCGCTGTCCGGCAATGGAAATCAACAGCGGTGTCGGGAGCATTTCCTGGTGAAAAGTGAGCACTGCGATATAAACCGATGGAAGAAGCAGCGCTATGTTGAGAGTGATAAACCTCTGCAGTCTGGTAAAGGTGGCATAAGGAAATCGGTTGTAATAATCTTCCGGTGATTGGAGAAACTGCGGAAATGCAACCGGTACAATAAGACACATGGGAGTATTGTCCACGATTATAGCTACACGACCTTCCAGGAGGCATGCACAGGTTCGATCAGGGCGCTCGGTGGTATTAACTTGAGGAAAAACGGAAAAGGGGTGATCCTCAATAAATTCCTCTACATATCCGCTGGCAAGAACACCGTCTATTTTTATTCTCTCTATTCGACGGCGGACTTCTTCCACCACGTCATCATTTACTATCCCGTCAATATAAAATATGGCCACATCGGTTTTGGTTAAATAACCGACTTTAATGACTTCCATTTTCAACCGGGAGGTTTTAATTCTACGCCGTATAAGTGTGGCATTTGTGCGAAGACTTTCCACAAAACCATCCCTTGGTCCCCGGACTAAGGGCTCTGTTTGGGGCTCATCCACATTGCGGCCTTCCATTTGCCTGACACTTGAGATTATGGCCTTGGCGGTACCGTCGATTATAAGGGCTACATCCCCACCTAAAATAAATTCGGTCAATTTTGATATATCACCGGTGGTTTTCACCTCAGTAGTGCTTATTATTTGATCCTTGATTATTTTAAAGGCATTGACTTTGGTAAGCTGTCGACCTTGTCGCACAAGAGACGGATTGAGCTGTAATGCATGCAAAATATTATTGCCGGTTAGATCCTTATCAATCATGCCATCAACATAAACAAAAAAAGCGCCAATCGGTTTTTCAGCGCTGATTTTAAATTCACGCATAACTATATCGCTGCACCGGTCGAATATGACTTTTATGTATTTGATATTTTCATCAAGGTTTGAAGAAAGGGGGTGTTCTTCTTCCCCCTTTAATTCAATAAAAGCCCTAGGTTTTGATTTTTTTTTAAAAATACCTTTAATTTTTCCAAAAATGCCCGGCATTGTTCCACCTAGTATGTGATTAGATTTGTAAATCGTTGATTAGATATATTTTGCCCATTTAAATGTAAAAAATCCCCCAAAGGGTGTATTGCCCTTCAGGGGATTATTGTTCTTTGTCGCAATATTAAATAACTTAAGTGCCGGACACCGATTATTTATTTATTCTTCGTAGTTTAATACTATTATGCGATGTTCTTCTCCAAGATCTTCAGTGGTAATTTCTATGGTGTCGGAGTCCAAATACTCGCCTTGGCCCATTTTTTCCAAGAATATATCTACGGGATCTATGGGCATGCTGACAGCCGGTGTTTTGAAGTGCATGGGAATGGTGATTTTGGGGGAAAATTGCTCTATCGCTGCTACGGCTCCTTCTGCATCAAGGGTGAAAGTACCGCCTACCGGAATCATAAGCACATCAATCTCACCGATTTCTTCCAGTTGGCTTTTTGACAGCAAATGCCCCAAATCTCCTACATGGCATACTTTAATGCCGTCAATATTGAAAGTATAGATTATATTGGGACCTCGTTTAGCTCCCTTCACTTCGTCATGGAAAGAAGGGACACCCTTTATGCTGATACCGCCTATAGTATATTCCCCTGGAGACCTCATGATTTCCGGGTCACCCTGAACTCCCTCCACATAATTGTGGTCATAATGGTCATGACTTACGGTTACTATATCTGCTTCAACCATTGGTATTTTATAGCCTACGCTACCGTCAAAGGGATCGGTAACTATCTTGGTGCCGTCTTGGGATTCCAGAAGAAAACAAGCATGGCCGAACCACCGAATCTTCACGACTGGAAAACCTCCCTTTCCTTTCTTTCAAGGTTTTGATTTCTTTAAATCCATAGATAAGTATAATCTCTGTATTTCGAACTTTCCGCTAGACGAGGTCTGACAAAGGCTTCATTATTACCTCAGTATAAGCCTTTGTTTTCACTATTTACCCTATTTCTCTCTCCTGCATTAAAAACATCCTGACTATAATATATTCTCGTCAAATAGCTAAATTCCTTCTTTATACTGATATTTTATGCTTTTCCAGCAACGCTAATTCTTAGCAAAAACGCTACATACGGTCTGGTGCAGTGATTCCCAAAATCGACAAAGCATTTTTGATTACTTGCTGAACAGCCATCACCAGAAAAAGTCTGGATACTGTCAAATCTATATCGTCAGTCAGCACTCTGCATTTGTTGTAAAAGGAATGAAAAATCGAAGCCAGCTCTTGCGTGTATACGGTAATGCGGTATGGTGCCAGGTTATCGGCGGAAAGTTTTATTTCGCCGGGATAATCTGCCAGCTTTTTGATAAGATCTATTTCCGGCTCTTCCGTTAATAAACTTGCGTATTTATTTATATCATCGGGAGTCATGTTGTTTACGTCAGGCATATTTATCCCCTGCTCCTGGGCTTGCCTCAATATGCTGGATATACGGGCATGG
>DUNY01000445.1 GCA_012839145.1 Thermoanaerobacterales bacterium | reverse complement strand
CAGTTTAGAAAAACTTTTAATGTAGAAAACTTTGTCAGAATTATCAAGAGCCTTCAGCAAGGTGGGTTTTTCATTGTAATAAAGATCGCTTATATGATCATCTTCAATTATATAAAAATTATATTTCTTAGAAAGAGATAATAGCTCTTTCTTTTTTTCCTGGCTGTATGAATAGCCGGTAGGATTTTGAAAAACTGGCATACTGTAAAAAAGCTTTGGTGGATTTTTTTGTATATTTTGTTTGAGGTCCTCCAAATCCACCCCGTCTTTCTGCATGCTAATTTCAACGATACGGGCATCCCGTGATTTAAAGGCATTAACGGCTCCGGGATAAGTTGGGGCCTCTACATAGACCACATCTTGATAATTTAAAAAGGCTTTTGCCAATATATCAATGCCTTGCTGAGCCCCTGACACTATTTGAATTTCTTCCAGTGGAACGCATAAATGATGCTGTTTTTTCATAAAGCTTTTGATTGATTCCTTAAGGGGCTGATAACCGCTGCTTTTCTGATACTCCAAAGCGTACCCGCCGTCCCTGTCTAAAATTTCATTGACAACATCCCTAAAATCTTTTACGGGAAAATACTTTGGGGATATGGATGCACCGGAAAAATCAAACTTAATCAAGTTACCACCTTTGGTATAATTTAGCTCCGGTGCTTCTTCCGTGAATTCAATAAGTTCCTTGGAATCTCTCAATTCTTCCTGATCACCTTTTTCTGAAGGATACAGCACATAAGTTCCGCTGCCCACCCGAGATTTCACATAGTCATCGGCTTCCAACCGTTTATAAGCGCTGACCACCGTAACAGTATTCACATTGAAAAAAGAAGCCATCCTACGAATGGGTGGAAGCTTTTCTCCGGGGGTCAAATCCTTATTTTCTATGAGCTTGACCAATCCCGTATAAATCTGAATATAAAGGGGGGTTTCCGAGGATCTGTCAAGATGTATCGATACAAACTTGTTCATATTAACCTCCAAATTAAATATAATAAGAATGTATTGACAAACACTTTCTGTGGTGTCATAATAATGTATGTACAAAATGATTTTATGATTAAAGCCTTGAGAAGCCTCTAACAGGTTTGTATCCACTGATACCTTATCCTAAAACCGTTTTGTATCGGTACGCTAATTATACCACATTATACAAGTGATGAGAATAAGGAGGACAAACTTTTATGCAAAACCAAATCAATTCTAAATTAATGGGTGGTGTCATTATGGATGTCACTACCCCAGAGCAGGCGAAAATCGCTGAACAAGCCGGAGCTGTTGCTGTCATGGCTTTGGAACGGGTGCCTGCTGACATAAGAAAACAGGGCGGAGTTGCACGCATGTCCGACCCCAAGATTGTAAAGTCAATTAAAGAAACAGTATCTATTCCGGTTATGGCCAAATGCCGAATTGGACATTTTGTAGAAGCTCAAATTTTAGAGGCTTTGGGAATTGACTACATAGACGAGAGCGAAGTTTTGACTCCCGCTGATGAAGCTTTCCATATTGATAAAACCAAATTTAACACACCCTTTGTATGTGGTGCCAGAAACCTGGGTGAAGCCCTTCGCCGTATAGGGGAAGGAGCAGCAATGATTCGTACTAAAGGTGAGGCAGGCACCGCCAATGTAGTAGAAGCGGTAAAGCATATTCGTACGGTCCTAGGTCAAATCCGAAAACTTTCCAATATGCCCGAAGAAGAACTAATGACTGCCGCCAAGGAGATGAGCGCTCCCTTTGACTTAGTTAAATACGTAGCCAAGGAGGGAAAACTTCCGGTTGTAAACTTTGCCGCCGGCGGTGTTGCAACTCCTGCAGATGCTGCTCTTTTGATGCAGCTAGGATGTGACGGAGTTTTTGTGGGGTCAGGTATCTTCAAATCCGCCAACCCTGAAAAAATGGCAAAAGCTATAGTAGAGGCTGTTGCCAGCTATAACAACCCTGATGTTTTAGCCAAAATATCTGAAGACTTGGGAGACGCCATGCAAAGCTTGGAGATTGACAAACTGGAAGACCGCTATGCTGAGCGTGGATGGTAAATCAATCACCAAAACTGATTCCTAAACTTTTAGCAGCTTTTATTAAAGGGTGGTCTCTGGGAATGTTTCTGCTACCTGGGGGAACTTCCTCAAAACTAAGCGAGGTAATTTCCCCATTTTTAAGAGAAACCATTTTACCGAATTCCCCGGCTAATGCAAGCCTTGCGGCTGCCTCGCCGTAGCGTGTAGCCAGAATCCGATCAAAGGGTGACGGAGAACCGCCTCTTTGCAAATGACCCAATACCGTTGCACGACTTTCAAATCCGGTGGTATCCTCTACCATACGGGCTACGAGATGACTTATACCCCCTAGGCGAATAGGATCTCCACTGCCTTTTACAGTGTCCCTAACCACCTGTTCGCCTTCGGGGGTTTTTGCGCCTTCGGCAACTACTATGATACTAAAAGGTTTACCTTCTTCCTTCCTGGAAATTATCTTTTTTGCCACATTTTCCATAGACCATGAGATTTCCGGTATCAAGATCACATCCGCGCCTCCGGCTACACCGCTGTAGAGTGCTATCCAGCCGGCATACCTTCCCATAAGCTCCAGAACCATCACCCGATGGTGTGATTCGGCTGTGGTATGAAGCTTGTCTAACGCATCAGTTGCCGTTGTCACGGCAGTGTCAAAACCGAAGGTCTGGTCAGTGCCTTGCATGTCATTGTCTATTGTCTTTGGAACACCTATTATACGGGCGCCTTTTTCCGTAAGCTCCCGGGCAATGGCAAGACTGCCGTCCCCGCCGATAACAATGAGACAATCGATTTTGAAAGCTTCAAGGTTTTCCACGGCTTTATCGGACATATCCCTGTATACAACTCGATTACCTTCTTTAATGGGAAAGTTAAAAGGGTTGTCCCGATTGTTGGTACCCAGAATTGTACCGCCCCGAGGTAGCAGACCAGAGATATGATGTTTTTCTAACTGTAAATAATCTCCTCGAATTAGTCCGCTGTACCCGTTTCTGAAACCGTAAAGCTGGACACCTTCCGCATCTGCCACTTTGGCAACCGCTCTGATTACCGCATTTAAACCCGGAGCATCGCCGCCACCGGTGAGAATTCCCAATCTTTTCAAATCCAAAACCTCCTTGGCATTAGCTGCCTGCTTATTTAATCCGCTTTCGTTATACCCAATCCAAATGCCGAGAATAACCATTACATGATTGTATATTTTTGCAAAAACAACCACATCATGGGGATTATCTCTCCTAGTGGCTGTTAAAATTGACAAATTGCATCAAAGTTATACTCTTTAGATTAAGCAGTTCCTACACGCCTTCCATTACTTCCTCATTATCCATTTGAATCAGCCGGCAAATAGTATTGTTAAAGGGTGTTGGGTTTTTTTATAAGCTGCCAAACTTAGGTACATAAATTTAAATAAAAAAAGTTTACTAATTAATCATTTAGGTAGAAACTTGGAATATCGGTTGTTGACATTGTATTTCAACCTCATTTTTGATAGATAACCATGGACTTTACTTTTGTAGTCTTTATCAGCTCCACCTTTGGGATATAAAGTGGAATAAGAAGCGAAATACTCAGGGTAATACTGTTTAATGAAAGATAAATACCGGCTCTTAATCCCACCGGTCAAATAAAGCATTCCGGTTAACATGTAATCGGCCTTTGCTTCCGCAGCCCAACTTACCAAGGTCTCCAACGTTGCTTCATCATCAGCTAAGAATGGCAGTATCGGCATTAAATGGAACCCGGTATAGGCTTTGGTCTTATCGATTTCCCTTAGTGCTTTAAACCTTAAATATGGCGAACTAGCTCCCGGTTCCACCATTTTTGCTATATTCTCATCTGCCGAAGTTATACTCAGAGCAGCATTCACATAGGTATGACCGGCTAGCTCATCCAATAAATCCAAGTCCCGTAGAATCAAGTCCGATTTTGTACTGATAATAATCGGATTCTTGTATTTAATCATCACCTTCAAAACTTGACGCATTAATTGATATTGTTTTTCAAGAGCTTGATAGCTATCGCATACTCCGCCAATATTAATAATTTCTTTTTTCCAATTAGTTGAAGAGAGCTCCTTCTCTAACCTGTCTGCGATATTAGTTTTAACCACTACTTCCTGATTGAAACTTTCCAAACCTAAATAACTGTGGCTTTTAACCGCATAACAATATTTACATCCATTAGTGCAGCCTCTATAGATATTCAAATCATACTTATATGGCAATCCACGCCTTTTTAACTCATGTAAGGCCGAGCCCACTTCAATTTCCGTAACTTGCATAACCTCACTCACATTCCTCAGTAATTCTCCTGTAACTTGATAATGGGAAAACCCAGCGAGATCTCTTCTCCGTACCATATCCAGCCCGCTGGGTTTATACAACCACACTTTACTACCGGGTGTTAAACAGTTTTAATTTTCTCCGTTTTACATTTGTGGGTGGATAAATAAATCCCATAATGTTATCGGACTTTCCTAACCCTGCCATTTCTCGTATTTAAACCCAGTTTGGAGTTTTCCCTCTTATGTCAGAGGAAACACAACCTTGGTCAGAAGCTCACTCTCCGGCACTTCTTCAGGGGAGTTATAGTAAAACTCGTAAGCCACTCCGGTAGGCGTGTACCCTTTTTCCTGCATCCATTTGGTCATGGCTTCATATACCGGCCCGCACTCCTGGTAGGATCCTTTATAAAGGCAGGAGACTTGTTTCCCTTCAGGAATGACACTCGACTTAATCTCCCCTTGACCTGGGATCTTCTTTGCCACAGGAAACCCCATCTCCACATCGAGGTTCTCCATATCCATATTGTAGTAGGCAGTGAAAGCAGGACCGGAAGGCTGCAATCCCTTTTGTTGCAGGTAATTAATGATGGCGTGGTAAGCATGACCCAATACTTGTGGGAGGTTAGAAACAGAAGTTACAGTGCGCATGGAAAGCACCGGTTGTTCTGACTCTTCAGTTAACTCAATTTTATAATCCATGACATTACCCCTTCCAATGTTTCTTTCATCATATCACATAAACATGACAGCACTATGTCATGTTTACCCAGAATATTTTTCATAAATTTCCCTTGCAATACTGGCTATGATGGAACGAATATGGGGAGGGTTAACCACCTCAATTCCACTGCCAAAACTAAGAATAAACCCGTAAAGCCAGTTGTTTTCTGGAAGCGTCGTCTTCACTAGAAGGCGGCCGTCTTCATCATCAACTCCATCTTCACCGAACCATTCGGCAACAATGGCCTTCATTTCTTTAGCAAATGACAGCTCCAAAGCGATTGGATCCCCTGCTGTCTGCCACCCCTGTTGAAGAAATGTTTGTTCTTCCGAAATGGTGCGGGGTTCAAAGAGGTGCTCCGTTACTTGAAAATCTTTTATTCGGGAAAATTTAAACAGGCGAAAATCACGGCGCAGAAGGCAGAAGGCATAAAGATACCAGTTTTGCCCCTTTAAAATCAGAAAATAGGGTTCCACTTGCCGATCAGTCTCATTACAGTTAGAATCTATATAGCGGAATCGAACCTCTTTCTTTTCTTCAATCGCTTTCTTAAAGACAGTCAGCATTTCATTTATCTTATCTACATTAAACCAAGGAGAAGGATCAATAATCAATTGCTTGGTTTTTGATTCGATACTCTCTAGCTGCGATGAGTTTAATACATTCTTTAGTTTTTCCAATAGAACATCGTGCTGACTTTCCGGGATTAATCTGGCCATTCCTTTTAAAGAAATGATAATGGAAATCATCTCATCAGAAGTCAGGATACCCCGGTCTAGACGATATCCTTCGGCAATTCCTATACCTCCATTAACCCCCTGATAAGTTACGACCGGTATCCCCGCAAGGTTAATGGCATCAATGTCGCGGAGAATGGTTCGCGTAGAAACCTCGAATTTTTCCGCCAGTTCCTTGGCTTTGACCCGGTCTTTTCGTAATAACAGCATCAAAATTGACAGCAACCTATCCAGCTTCATGATATCACCACTTTTATCCAGTTTTGACGTATATGATCATCGATAATAGTAAAAATGACAGGCACCATTATAACGTTTATTATGATATCGCTGGGCCTCTTCCGCTCTGCTACTTTGGCAATAGCCCTGATAACAGCGTTAATTACTGAGCATCGTACGGCGAGAATTACTAATTGTTATATGTTTTAAAACCTTTTGATATTAATTCCATAATAAAACAAGACATATCCTAATATAATTATGGGGTTAAATTCATTTTATAACTTTGATAAAAATAGTCAATATAATTTACAAAGAATTTCAACTAAATAAAATACAAACCCCTTTTTTATAGTTTTTACGGTATAAAGTGTTGAAAAATAGCCGATATTGGTATATATTACAGTTAAAACGTAAATTAGTGGTTTTTTACAGAATTAATTTAGAATATATGGATACAATCTGTAGTTTAGTGGGGGGGTAGGCGTTGAAAGGACCAAAGCGGAAACGTTTCGGGGAGATGCTGGTGGAATACGGTTTGGTTGAACCGGAAAAGTTGGAGGAAGCCCTGGAAATTCAAAATAAAACCGGAGAAAAGCTGGGAAAGGTCCTTAAAGATATGGGGGCAGTCTCCAAACAGGAATTGATAGAAATTCTGGGAATCCAGTTGGGAATGCCCCAAGTCAATTTGCACAGATACATCATCGACCCTATAGCTGTAAAATCCATTCCTGAGTCATTGGCTAAGCGGCTCAAGGCGGTTCCTGTGAAAAAAGAAGAAGATCATCTTGTAGTTGCCATGAGCAACCCGTTGGATATTTTCGCCATTGATGACATCAGGCTTACATCCGGCCTCAACGTAAAGCCGGTGCTGGCCGATGAAGAAGATATACTCTCTGTAATCAATCAATATTATACTATGAAAGAATCTATTGAACAGGTTATCGACGAACTGGCAGCCGGTGAAGATGAGGGTGTAGAAGTTGCAGTGGAAAATGAGTTGGAGGCTTCAGAAAGGGCGCCGGTGGTCAAACTGGTAAACTCTATCATTCAACAGGGGATACGGGATGGCGCCAGTGACATACATATAGAACCGGGAGAGGATATCGTAAAGATCCGGTATAGGATAGATGGTGTACTTCACGAGACCATGAAATATCCAAAGCATCTGCACAATGCGGTAATAGCTAGGATAAAAATAATTTCCGACATGGATATCACAATAAAACGTCTACCTCAGGACGGAAGAAAAAAATTCGAGTTTGATCAGGTGAATGTGGATTTGCGGATTTCAACACTTCCTACGGTTCACGGTGAAAAAATAGCAATTCGAATCCTTGACAAAGACAAATATTTCTTGAAGTTGGAGAACCTAGGGTTTACCTCTGAAAACCTTTTGGAATTCAGAAAAATCATCAACTACCCTTATGGTATGATTCTTGTATCAGGGCCTACCGGAAGTGGCAAAACCACCACACT
>DUNY01000290.1 GCA_012839145.1 Thermoanaerobacterales bacterium | reverse complement strand
TATATTCAAATCTTCGGATATCTGTTTTAAAGAACTGTTTGCCTGTTTCAAAACCTCCCGGTACTCACCCATGAGCTTTTTGCCGGCAGCTGTAAGCACTGCCCCTCCTCCGGCCTCACCACCTATTCGCCTGTCCAGAAGTCTCATGTTCAGTCGCTTTTCTATTCGCTTTATTTTTCCCCAAGCCTGCCTGTAAGACATTTTTTCTACGTAAGCCGCCTGATTTATGGATCCCAGTTCATCTACAAGCATCAAGAGGCGGTATATACCGTCACCAAATACCTGTTCCCCATTCTTCTCTAGCCAAATTTTATATTGCAGTTTCATTTTCAAATCCTCACCCATCAATACTGAAATGTTTCTTTTTATTATATCACATGTTTAAGTCAAGTCATCCTCTTTTGCCTCAATTCCTATCGGATGTAACCTAAACTCTTTCCCGTCTGATAAATTTAACTCATTGTTTAATGTGTTAATGCCTAACATATGATACATTACACAGTGCCCGGTAATTCCTTCGGCTATTTTCCAAGAGCCAATGAGTATTGGAACACTTGATTTTTTCACTATCCCATAGCCAAGTATGGAAAATCCCAAACTTATCCGAAGTAAACTGTCCAATTCACCGACATTTTTCGAAAGCTTCAAAATAATCATTCTCCCATGTTAGTAGTATTATTAGTATTCATCACTAGATTTTTTTTAAGTATTTATATCGAGGTTTTAATTGACCTTAATTTGGAAAAAACGTATTTTATGCCATCAAGGCATAGTAATTTTTAATAAGGGATAAAATAAGACTGTCGGATTAATGGAATTGGAGGTGAATAGATTGCAGCTTACTCAAAAAGAAATATCGTATCTAAAGGATGCATTAAGCCATGAGCAAATTTGTGTAACAAAGTATAACAATTATGCCAACCAAATGCAAGACACGGAGCTCTCTTCAATGTTCAAAAACCTGGCAAATCGTGAGCAGCAGCACATCGACACTATTAACAAACTTTTACAACAGGGTGGAGCTCAATAATAACAAAACATGGGAGGGATTTAGGTGAATCAAATGCAAAACATAGCTGGAGCAACTGCCGATAAAGACATCTTAAACGATATGCTTATGACAGAAAAATATGTTTCCGGAACGTACGAAACAGCCATTATGGAATGTGCAAATGAAGCTGTTAGAAACGCTCTTAGACAGATTCAAGATGAAGAACAACAGCACGCTAAAATGATTTTTGATGCCATGAATCAACGAGGCTGGTACAATCCCCAGTAAGTAAGAATTGGCAGTAGCAGAGTGACGGGAGGTGACGGGTGACGGGGGACGGTTCTCCTGTCACCTCCCCATCCTCTTGGTTTAGCATGAATTTAAGGTGTCAAAGACAGCTCTACTGTTGCCTCTGAGTTGAACTTCAAATAATAAGCCAATGTATCTCAAATAACATTATCCGGCAGTCCTTAGGGTCTGGACTGGCAGATGCCAGCTGAAGGTGTGGTGTCGTCTATAGGCATGGATGATTTTTTAGTGACCAAAGAGCTTGTTCTCTAACTGTTTGTGATAGGTCCTTGGTAAGTGATTCCAGTAATTTTATGGTATTTACATCTTTGGAGTTTCCTATAGCACATACTGCATTTCGGCGGATAACATTCCTTCCGCGCCAGCCCGCAGCCGTATCCCTGAAAACCTTGCTGAAATCCTGCTTGCTTAATTTTGTAAGTTTTTTCAGGTCTCTTTCTAATGGTATGTCAGGTACAAACTCTCTATGGTTAGGGATTTCAACATTCCGGTTATTAGGACAGGCCTCTTGACATGTATCACATCCAAAAATTCTATTGCCTAATGGTTTTCTAAATTCCTCCGGTATAAAACCCCTTATCTGTGTTATATAAGAAAGACATCGATGAGGATTTATTTGAAAGGGTGCCATCAATGCTCCTGTAGGACAAGCCTTTATACAACGGCCACACCCATCACATCGATTTTCCATGGGGGTATCCGGCTCGATTTCAATATCTGTTAAAATCTCCCCTAAGAATACCCATGACCCTAATTCCGGTGTGAAAAGACATGTGTTTTCGCCAATCCATCCTAAGCCTGCCCTTTGCGCTGCAACTTTCTCCATGAGGCTACCAGTATCCACCATGATTTTAAATTGGCCTGCCTCTTTTTTAGAAATAAAGTCTACTATTTCCTCAAGCTTTTTCACTAATACAAAGTGATAATCTTTTACCTTGGCATACCTGGAAATTTTACCTACTGGACCGCCTTTTATTTCATCTGGAGAAGTCTCCATCGGGTCATAAGGGTTCATGAGATATCCCATGGCAAAGCATATAATGGTTTTTACTCCTGGCAGGAGTTTTTGCGGGTCCCATCTAAGTTCCATGTCCTGCTCCTCAAATGGCGACACTAAGTTTCTGGCCATTCTGTCGGCAAGAATTTCCTTCTCCTTTAAAAAAGGCTCTGCCGTCGTAAAACCTACCCTATCCAGACCTATTTTCTTTGCAAAGTGAATTATTTCTCGCTTCAAATTCATTTAAATCACCAATTTGTATTTTTGAAAAAAATCCTTATAATGATATTATAACTCATAACAGAGACCCTTCAAAAAACTCGAGAGGATGATTTCTTATGGTATCCAAAAAACAAATCGCTCGCATCAATGCACTTTATAAAAAGCAGAAAAGCGAAGGTCTTTCCGAGGAAGAAAAAAAAGAGCAGGCATACCTGCGTAGACTTTACATTGATTCTATGAAAGCAAATCTAAAATCTCAGTTGGACAGTATAAAAATAGTAAAACCTTCGAATTGTTGTGATCATCATAATGATAAAAATTGCGGTCATTCCGGTCATCATCATAAGGGATGTGGCTGCAAAAGTCATTAAACCAATTGACAGCCCAGTGTGTTCTTTGCCTCTTTTAATGCAAATTCATGAGCCTTTTCATCAAAAGATGCCACTCCGTCTTTGTATATATTGACTTTATAGGCCAAGTTTCGTGCATCGGCGGCAGTATAAAGCACACAGATATTTGTACACACCCCGACTAAAAACAGCTCATCTACTCCTTTTTCTCTTAAGTAAAGGTCTAGATCAGTCCCGAAAAAGGCGCTGTAGCGTCTTTTTTTTATTATTTTATTCTCATCTTTAACATCAAGGTCTTCGATTATCCGGGCACCTGCCGTTTGGGCAATACAGTGAGCGGGAAACATGTCAAATTCTTTATCATCCTTTTCATGATTGTCACAAATGAAAATAATCGGATAGCCCTTTTGCCTAAAATCTCCAATCTTTTCTTTTACAAAAGGAATAATTTCTTGGCCTACAGGTCCTACGCTCAAAGCTCCCTTTTCATCGATAAAGTCTTTTAGCATGTCGATAACCAATAAAGCTTTCATGAAAGACTCTCCTTCCTGCTTCTTAAAAATTTAAATTCACTTTTTTGACCAACCATTTTGACGCTCACGCGCAGCAAGCTTCGTGGTTTTGTACAGCTTTTCCAGAGCATAACCTAAAAATTATACAATTGGTGTAGTCTATTGTATTATGGTATATCAAGGTTTGCTTTTGTAAGAATTGTGCTGTAATATTGTTAGAGGTAATCGGAACCACATAAGTCCGATTGCCACTGAAGGTTTATTATAATAACCACCCTACGGGTTAGGCAGGGTGCTTATTTATGAGAT
>DUNY01000085.1 GCA_012839145.1 Thermoanaerobacterales bacterium | reverse complement strand
TCCTGTCTTTTCTATTTGAGGGGCAAGTGCTATATAGTCTTCTAGGGCTGAGCGAAACAGGAGCCACCGGTTACATATTGGTAACTATCGTTGCACATTTTGCGGGTCTATTCTCTTGCGGCTATCTTGTGCATTCTCCAATATCAGCAAAATATATAATGTTGGGCGGTATGTGTGTATGTATAACTGCAACTGCCCCATTCTTTTTTGCCCCTTCCCCTCTGTGGGCAGCAGGATTGATTGTCAGTGGGTATGTATCGGGCTGTGCCGTGGCGTCCTGGGGATATTTTCTTAAAGTTTTTACATCTAAAAACCAGCGTATCAAGTCCTGTGCGGATGTACTGATTTATTCCAACATTATTATGATTGCGATCAATGTAGTCGCTATACATTTGTCCCCATTTATCGGACTTGCTCTTTCTATGTTCTGCCTTGTGGCCGGTGTGGCGTTCATTTGGGTACTGCCGGTCGACACGAGAAAAATATGGCGGGAGGAAACGGAGAGCAAGCCCCATGGCGACATTAAAAAACCGCTGATGCTGCTATGCCTGTTTGTTTTTGTTATTACGATCAATTCCGGTCTTATGTACCAAGTTATAAATCCTGCTTTCGAGCATCTGACAGGAATTGTGAGCTGGTATTGGGCTGTACCGTATATTATTGCACTTGCTGTTATGCGGAACTTACCGATGAAGGCGAATCGTTCGATAATTTTATATGTCGGTATGGCAATGATCATGGGAGCGTTTATCAGCTTTATGCTGTTGGGACGAAGAACTTCTGATTATCTGGTTGTGGATACACTGATGCTCGGTGCATGCGGTATTTTTGATTTGTTTTGGTGGAGCATCATTGGAGAAATGCTGGACTATACTGAAAATCCGGTCAAGGTGTTCGGCATCGGGCTTTCCGCCAATGTGTTCGGCGTCCTCTGCGGCGATGTTATTGGCATGGCGGTAACCTCCATTCAACTTCCCGGCGCGGAGGTGGCGGTCATGGCGCTCACGGTTGTATGTGTCACGCTGGTCATGCTGCCGCCGCTCAACCGACATCTTGTTACGCTGCTTAAGAATCACGCATATCTTGCCGCCTATGACCGTATGAGCGAGACGCAGCAGACAGATATTATCCAACAGACGAAAACTCTAGAAGAACTGACTGCTCGAGAACATGAGGTACTCCAGCAAATTTTGTCCGGCAAGTCCAACCGTGAGATTGCGTGTACATTGTTCATCAGTGAGAACACTGTTAAAACCCACGCAAGAAATATCTTTTCAAAATGTGATGTCGGCAGCCGCACAGAGCTTATAAGTACCTTACTCAAAAACCAATCCGACTGGTAACTGTAAAACCTTATAAATACGAGATTTAACCGGCCTCTCATACTTTAGTATGAGAGGCTTTTTTCTACAATTTCATACTTTAGGTTGATGATTTATACTCTTTTTTTTCTTATTCTAAAAATGGCACTGGGCAATGCGACACGTTGTGAGTGTGCGGCAATTCTGAAAAGGTTTATTGACAAGTATGAGTTGCGTTAGAACATTGTTCTATGCGGCTGCCAATGTCGGAGTAATGCGAAATGTAAGAGGTTTTCGCAATTCGTCTTTAGGAGGTGATGCAGCTGTGAAAGTCATTAGAAATCTGAGGAATATATATGCTTTGATTTTCGGTATCAACATTCTTTTGACGGTATGGTTCATTATAAGGCAGATTCCGGAGGGCGCCGTTGTTTTCGGTGCCTCCGGCACTGTTATGCTTGTTTGTCTATGTATTCAATACAACCGGCTTTCCGTTGCAACCCTCATCCGGGACAACAGCATCCTATCCGTGCCTTCTGCTATGCTTTCCACAGCAAATGGCAAGGCAAAGATTAACGCGGAGGAAACGGTAGTGTCCACCTTCGGCATCCTGATCGGCAGTAAAATCTACAAATGGGGCTGTGACGGGGTATATGGAGTGCGGCTTAAGGCCATTGAGATTGACCGGGCGCGGATTTATCTGACCTTCGGTGACGGTGCCGAAACCATGCAAGTAGAGCTGCTGCACGGTATGGGTAATGAGCAGGAAGTGATGGATGTAAAACAAAGACTATTGCGTGAAACCGGAGTAAAGGCAATAATCAGCGGTTGGTAAGTATGAAATCACAATGTATCAATAAATTAAAAAAGGAGTGATTAAATGAGCAAATTCTGTACAAACTGTGGCAAGCCTTTAGAAGAAGGTGCAAAATTCTGTGCAGGATGCGGTAAGGCTGTTCTTAATGAATCTCCCGAAGTAAAGCCGGTATCGAAGAAAAGCCCACCCTTTGAAAATGAATCTGTATCGGAGGAAACCCTACAACCTAAAGTTAAAGCTATGCCGGAAATAATTTCATCAAATACCGAAGTCTTAGTATCAAAAACAACAAAAATCCTTGGAAAAATAAAGACAAAGGTAAAAACGAAGGTAAATACTGAGACTAAGGCTTACACAAAAAAGTATTTTTCCGATACAGTTCCAGCCTATGGGGCTGCAGGGGAGCTTGCGTTACCGTTGGAGTTTACCACCTTTCCGGCAGACTTCGATGGGGAAGGGCTATTTTCCGTGCTAAAAAGTGGAATAAGAGGACTT
>DUNY01000017.1 GCA_012839145.1 Thermoanaerobacterales bacterium | reverse complement strand
ATGCAATTGGGGAAGCTTTTAAAGTTTTACAGAGGGGAGATGCGGATATTATTATCTCCGGAGGCACTGAGGCACCGATAACAAAGCTTTCTCTGGCAGGATTTTCATCAATGAAAGCATTATCTATAAGAAACGACGAACCCAGCCGTGCCAGCCGACCCTTTGATAAAAACAGAGATGGTTTTGTGATGGGCGAAGGTGCAGGAATAATAGTAATGGAAACTCTTGATCATGCTTTAAAAAGGAATGCCCGAATTTATGGGGAAGTTATAGGTTATGGCTCAACTGCCGATGCATATCACTTGACACAACCTACCCCCAAAGGTGAAGGGGCTGCCCGAGCGATGAAAGCCGCAATAACTGATGCCGGGATTTGTCCACAAGAAGTGAATTATATAAACGCACATGGGACCTCCACACCGCTGAACGATAAATTTGAAACAATGGCAATAAAGCATACATTTGGTGAGCATGCATATAAACTTGCTATTAGTTCTACAAAATCCATGACCGGGCATTTGCTCGGAGCTGCCGGTGCAGTGGAAATTATAGCTTCACTTCTAACAACTTTTAGGGATGAAATTCCCCCTACAATTAATTATGATGATAGGGATCCCGTATGTGATTTGAATTACGTGCCAAATAAGGCAATAAAGAGGACTGTCAACATTGCTTTATCAAACTCAATGGGTTTTGGAGGACATAATGCTTGCGTTATAGTGAAAAAATATAAATGAGGTAAAGAATATGTGCATAGATATAGAAAGACTTCAGCAGCTTGCATCTTTTCAAGAAAAAATTGAAATACATTTCAAGGACCCAACTATTTTAAATCAGGCTTTTATACATCCCTCATTGACCAATGAGAAGGGAAAACTTCATCAGGAAAACAATCAAAGATTGGAATTTCTTGGAGATGCTGTATTAGAATTAGTAGTAAGTGAATATCTTTATATAAATCATGATATTCTAACTGAAGGTCAGATGACTAAAATACGGGCTACTGCCGTCTGTGAATCGAGCCTTGCTAAGATTGCTAAGCACCTTTGTTTGGGTGATTATCTTATTCTTGGCAAAGGGGAGGAAAATACCGGAGGTCGTAGAAAAACATCTATTCTGGCTGATACCTTTGAGGCACTAATTGGTGCCATCTATATAGATAAAAATTACAACATTGCTTATGACTTTATAACTAAAAATCTGGAAACGATTATCCTCAAAGCCGTTGACGGTAATTGGGGCACAGACTATAAAACCACCCTCCAGGAAGTCGTTCAGAAATCCGATAGTGAAGGAGTATTTTACAATGTAACAAAGGAATCAGGGCCGGACCATGACAAAGTATTTCAAGTGGAGGTTGTTTGGAAAAACGTGGTTTTAGGTATAGGTATCGGAAAAAGCAAAAAACAAGCGGAACAGAAGGCAGCTCAAGCAGCTTTGCTAAAAATTACAGGTCAGAGAAAAATATAATATTTCAAAAAAGAAGGAATTTTAAAACCCCTATAGAATATATATTGCATAACATACAAATAAAATTATAAGCAGATTAAGGGGGATATATGAAAAATGGAAGTACTAAAAGTGTCAGCTCAATCTAAGCCTAAATCCGTGGCAGGAGCTTTAGCAGCTGTGTTGAGGGAAAAAGGTGTAGCAGAACTCCAAGCCGTAGGAGCTGGAGCCGTTAATCAGGCGGTCAAGGCTATAGCCATTACAAGAGGTTTTGTTGCACCAAATGGTATTGACCTTGTAACAGTTCCAGCCTTCGCAGAGATCGACATTGATGGTGAGGAAAGAACAGCAATAAAGTTTATTGTAGAACCCCGATAGAGAGAACTTAATGAATAATACCTGTCTTTCTAGACAGGTATTTTTTATATTCAATTAAAAAAACAAACATTACAGGTTCTTTTTTTTAAAAGGTTATGTTAGAATTGAAAAGGTAAGGAGGGGTGCCTTTGTATCTTAAAAGGATTGAGCTTCACGGTTTCAAGTCCTTTGCCGACAGAGTTGAGCTGGAGTTTCAACCAGGTATTAATGCAATCGTCGGTCCAAATGGCAGCGGAAAAAGCAACATAATCGATGCTATAAGGTGGGTGCTTGGAGAGCAAAGTATAAAGACATTACGTGGCGATAAGTTGGAAGATGTGATTTTTACCGGGAGCAATAAGAAAAAACCGATGGGCATGGCAGAAGTTGCCGTAACTATCGATAACTCCGATCACCTTATCCCTTTGGAATACTCAGAAATTTGTTTTATCCGTCGCACCTTTCGTTCGGGTGAAAGCGAATTTTATTTAAATCGAACCCCTTGCAGATTAAAGGATATTCAAGAAATACTTGTAGATTCCGGAGTTGGAAAAGACGGCTACTCTGTTATAAGTCAGGGCCAGATAGATCAAATACTCACTTGTCGAGCTGACGAAAGGCGCGCGATTTTTGAAGAAACTGCTGGTATCATGAAGCACAGAATTAGAAAAAAAGAAGCCGAAAAAAAATTAGAAGAAACAATGAATAATATATCAAGAATCGATGATGTGATTATCGAGCTTTTAAATCAACTGGAACCTTTAGCCATTCAAAAAGAAGTTGCACTGAAGTATAAAGAACTTACATCAGCTTTTAAGGAGATAGATGTCAATTTACTTTTATTGGAATTAGAAAACAGAGACAAAAGACTAAAATATATAAAAGACAAGCTTGCAGAAAATCAAACTATATTGACTAAGCTAAATGTTTCCATGGAGTCTCTAAAAAAACAAATAATCGAATATAAGAAAAAACAAAACGACAATGAAGAAACCTACGAACAAGCACAGAGTGATTATTTTGCTGTAAACAGTCAAAGAAAAGACCTTGAGAAAGATTACCAGTGGGCTATAGCTGAAAAAGAAAGGGTCCAAAAGGAAAATAAGGCTATTTTTGAGAACATAAAAAAAGAAAAAGAAAGGTTATTTATAGCAGAAAAAAATTTAAAAATAAAAACTGGTGATTTGCGAAAAAAGAAAAACGATATTAATCAGCTGGAATTAGCTATAAACCAAAATGAAAAAGAACTTACTTCATTAAACAATGAAATTATTGAAAAGCAAAAACTTATTGAAAGCGTTAAAGGTGATGTAATTGATTTATTAAGCCATGCATCTGAAAAAAGAAATGTCATCTCCAGTCTTAACACCATGAGGGAGAATCTGGAAAAACGCATGAAACAGATAAAAAACGAAAAGTTGCAATTAGATGAGGCTAATAGAATAACATCAAAGGATATTTCAGAAATACGAGATGAAATAGCTCGTCTACAGTCTTTTTGTTCGGAGTTGGATCAAAACATAGAAAAAATGAAAAAGAATTTGGTTCAAAAAGCTTCAGAACTTGACAATAGTAAAAAAACTGAAACACAAAAACAGCAAGAATTGACGGTTATTACCTCACGTTTAAAAGCTGTAAAAGAAATTGCGGATAGTTATGAGGGATATCAGTATGGTGTGAAGAACCTCTTGATTGCTATTAAAAATAATAGATATATAGATTCAGGCATATACGGTACAGTAGCTGACTTGATTTCAGTAAAGCAGCGATATGAAGTTGCTATTGAGACAGCTTTAGGTGGAGCGATGCAGAATGTTATCTGTGAAAGTGAGGAAAATGCAAAAAAGGCTATAGAGTTCTTGAAAAAAAATAATTATGGCCGAGTTACTTTTCTACCTCTTTCGACAGTGAAAGCAAGGTTCATAGATACTCACGAATTAATGTATTTATCATTAAGAGGCTGTATATCGACAGCAATTGATTTGGTGACATTTGACAAGAAATATCATGTGCCTTTAGCATATCTTTTGGGTAGAGTTCTCGTATCAGAGACCTTGGAGGATGCAATAAATATAGCACGGCAATGTAACTTCAGCTTCAAAATAGTTACGATTAGGGGTGAAATCTTAAATCCCGGTGGCTCCATTACCGGTGGAAGCCAAAAAAGGTCGAATTATTTGCTGTCAAGAAAGAGGCAATTACTGGAGTATGAAGGAAAAATTGATGTTCTGAATATGCAATTGAATGAAATAAAACAGTTCAATTTGAAATTAAAAAACGAAATTGAAGATAAACAGAAAATGATCCAAAATAGTAATGACAGTTTGTACTCTACTAAATCAGAGATTGCAGTTTTAAAAAAACAACTACAAGAAAAAGAAAATCTTCTGAAAGAAAGATGTCAGAGAAAAGAACAATTAAGTGAAGAAAAGCAACACATTGAATCGGAGACTCAGGAAATATTATCCCAGATTTCATTAATAGAAGCGGATATAGGAAACATTGACAACAGGAACATATCCAGTCAGAGCAAGGTGAGACACCTCCAGGAACAGTTGGATAAAAATAAGGAAATGAAAGAACAATTGTCTAAGGAAACAACCGAATTAAAGGTGAAGCTAGCATCCTGCAAGCAGGAAGAAATTAGCACAAGACAAAGCCTACAAACTGTCAAAGAAAACATTGAATTATGCGTCAGGGAAATTGATATGCTTAGTGGAAAAATAGAAGAAAACAATAAGACAATGACGTCTATTGATAAAAAAATTCATGGCTATAAAGAAAACATCGATAGCCTTAAAAATACGGAACAGGAATATTATAAAACCGTCGCATCTTCAAGAGAACAAAAAGAGGTTATTAAATCTGGCATGACTCGTGCTCAGGAGCAATTAAACGACTTTGAAAAAGAATTTAACCGAATAGAAAAAAGACTGCAAAATGGAAACATAGAGGAAGCGACGATAAATATAGAGTTAAATCAAATTAAAAATAAATTGCATGAAAGATATTCCCTTACGGTTCCCGAAGCTTTGAAAATAAAAAAAGAGTTTAGAAACATTGAAGAGATGAAGAACCAGTTAGCTTTTTTAAAAAAGGAGATTGATTCTCTCGGACCGGTTAACATGCAAGCCATCGAAGATTATGACAACTTAAAGACCAGATATGATTTTTTAAAATCTCAACTTGATGATTTAATGAAGGGCAAGGTTAATTTGGACAATTTAATAGAAGAGATGACCGATACTATGGAAAAAATGCTTTCGGAATCTATAAAGAAAGTTAATGATGAGTTTAACAAAGTATTTTCCGAGCTTTTTGAAGGTGGTAAAGCACAGCTCATAATCGAAGGTGAAGGTAGTATTTTGGAGTGCGGCGTGGAGGTGAATGCCCAACCACCTGGGAAAAAACTACAGAGTCTTTCGCTTTTATCCGGGGGAGAAAGGACATTAACGGCCATTGCTTTACTTTTTGCCATTTTAAATACCAAAGCAACGCCTTTTTGTGTCTTAGACGAGATAGAGGCAGCTCTAGACGATGTTAATATTGTTCGCTTTACAAGATATCTTAAAAAAGTGTCAAAACACACCCAATTTATTATGATCACACACAGAAAAGCTACTATGGAAGTAGCTGATGCATTATATGGCATTTCGATGGAAGATACGGCGGTTTCAAAAGTATTGGCAGTAAAAATGGTATAATAAAAACGAGGTGAATTTAATGGGATTCTTTGATAGATTAAAACAGGGTTTAAGCAAGACCAGGGAGAGTTTAAATGAGAAGCTCGACAGCATATTAAAATTTACTAAAACAATTGATGAAGAAACTTTTGAAGAATTGGAAGAACTGTTGATTTCAGCAGATGTCGGGGTTAATACGACTCTAGAACTGATAGAAAGACTTCGGAATAAATCCCAAAAAATAAAAAATCCTGATGAGCTGAAGGTAATTCTTAAAGAAGAGATTATTAGCCTTTTTCCGAAAGAAAATATTTCACTGGATTTTCCAACAATAATGCTGGTTGTAGGAGTCAATGGAGTAGGTAAAACCACCTCCATAGGTAAATTGGCAAATAAATATAAAAATCAAGGCAAAAAAATCATACTGGCTGCCGGCGATACTTTCAGGGCAGCAGCCATTGATCAGCTTGAAATATGGGGTCAGAACGTGGGAGTGGATGTAATCAAACATCAAGAAGGTGCTGATCCTGCATCGGTATTGTTTGACGCATTACAAGCCGGAAAAGCACGAAAAGCAGATATGATCATTTGTGATACGGCAGGCCGGCTTCATACAAAGAAGAATTTAATGGAGGAGCTCAAAAAGCTTTACAGAGTTTGTCAAAAAGAATATCCGGAAGCTAATATTACTAGTCTTATGGTATTGGATGCCACCACCGGGCAGAATGCATTAATTCAGGCAAAGATGTTTAAAGAAGCGGTGGATTTCTCAGGAATTATCCTTACAAAACTGGACGGGACGGCAAAAGGTGGAATTGCAATTGCCATTGCATCGGAGCTTGGTATACCAGTATGGTATATAGGTATTGGAGAAGGAATAAATGACTTGCAGGAATTTAATCATCAGGATTTTGTGGAAGCGATATTCGCTTAGATAAATTGTTTTAGGTGTAAGTCTTCACCGGAACAACTTTCTTCTATATGGGAATCAGAAATTTATTTTAAAAACAGTTGACTAACAACGAAACTTTATGTAAAATAGCAGGTGTAAAGGATAAACACTTTACAGGTGATAAAATGGATAATGTTACAAAACTCAATCTCTTATATGATTATTACGGAGATTTCTTAACAAAAAAACAAAAGGAAATTTTTGAATCGTACTACCTAAACGACTTATCGTTGGGGGAAATTGCCCAAAATTGCGGTATAACCCGGCAGGGTGTATATGATGTACTTCGGCGCTCTCAGGATATATTATATAATTTTGAAAAAAAGCTAGGTATGGTGAAAAGATATATATACCGAAAAAAAGAGATTGAAGAAATACTCGTAATTCTTGAAGAACTGAAGTCAGGCCTTGATCCGGATTTTAAAGAAAAATACAAAGATGTCAGTAGTCGTGTTTCCGCATTGTTGAAGGAAGGTGGGGTGTAGAATTGGCTTTTGAATCTCTTACTCAGAAACTGGGAAATATCTTTAAAAAGCTTCGGGGAAAAGGCAAATTGTCTGAAGCAGATGTAAAGCAAGCCATGAGAGAAGTTAGAATTGCCCTATTGGAAGCTGATGTAAATTTTAAGGTAGTAAAAGAATTAATTTCAAAGATAACTGAAAGGGCAATAGGCCATGAAGTTATGGAAAGTTTGACCCCGGCACAACAGGTCATAAAAATCGTGAACGAAGAGCTAACTTTGCTGATGGGCTCCAAACAAAGCAGGATTGATTTTTCTAAAGATATAACCACGATTATGCTGGTAGGCCTTCAAGGATCCGGGAAAACAACCACTGCAGGTAAACTTGGAAAACTGCTTTCCAAAGACGGAAAAAAGCCAATATTGGTTGCTGCCGATATTTATCGGCCAGCTGCAATAAAACAGCTTCAGGTAGTAGGTGAAAAACTAGATTTGCCTGTGTTTACGATGGGTCAAAAAGATCCGGTTGATATATCCAAGGCTTCGCTGGAATATGCAAGAAGACACAATTATAATACAGTAATAATTGACACAGCAGGGCGCCTGCACATAGATGACGAATTAATGAGTGAACTGTCCAATATCAGCAAAACAATCAATCCTAATGAAATACTGCTGGTAGTTGATAGTATGACAGGCCAGGACGCAGTAAATGTGGCGGAAGAGTTTAATAAAAGGCTTAAGCTTACTGGTCTAATCTTAACTAAACTTGACGGTGACAGTCGTGGAGGAGCTGCCCTTTCCGTTAAAGCGGTTACTGGATGCCCAATCAAATTCGTTGGAATGGGAGAAAAACTTGACGATTTAGAAATTTTTCATCCCGAAAGAATGGCTTCAAGAATTCTCGGCATGGGCGATGTTTTAACGCTAATAGAAAAAGCCACTCAAGATTTTGATTTAAAAAAAGCCAAAGAACTTGAGCAGAAATTAAAAACTCAGTCCTTCGATTTGAACGATTTTATGGAACAACTGTCACAAGTGAAGAAAATGGGCTCTTTTGATCAGATTCTAAATATGATACCAGGGCTTTCACCTCAAAAACTAAAGGGTGTACAATTTGATGATAATGAGCTTGATCGGGTAGAGGCCATTATCAACTCTATGACTATGGAAGAAAGAAGCAATCCTGCCATTATCAATGGCAGTAGGCGTAAACGAATAGCCGCCGGCAGCGGAACTGCCATTCAAGATGTAAATAGACTGCTAAAGCAGTATGATCAAACTAGAAAGATGATAAAACAATTCACAGGAATCGATAAGAGTCGCAAAAAAGGTAGGCAAAAGCTCCCCTTTTTCGGCTTTTAATACTAGACCAACCCGTCTTAAGACCTCCGCCTCCTACAGGTGGCAGGGTGCCAAAGGAGGTTAAGTTCAGTATGGACTCGACTAACATTTAGCGGGGGATTTACCCCTTCTAAATGAAGTTTCATTCAAAAGGAGGTGAAAAAGTGGCTGTTAAAATTAGATTAAAACGCATGGGTGCTAAAAAAAGACCTTTTTATAGAGTTGTCGTAGCTGATAGCCGTATGCCCAGAGATGGCAGATTTATAGAAGAGATAGGCTACTACAACCCTTTGACTGATCCCATAGAAGTAAAAATTAATGAAGAAAAAGCTGCAGATTGGCTTAAAAAGGGAGCTATTCCTACTGACACAGTGAAATACTTATTTAAAAATATTGGGATCTTGGCTGACAAAAAAACAGTAAACCAGCAATCTGAAAGCCAGCAATCTGAAAATGAGGCCTAACCCCTCTAAAATCATTGATTATTTTGGAAACCAAAGGAGGAAGTATCTGTGATAGAATTAGTCGAATATATTGCAAAAGCCTTGGTAGATCACCCTGAAAACGTATCTGTAAATCAGGTGGAAGGCGAGCAATCAATTATACTGGAACTGAAAGTAGATTCGGAAGATATGGGTAAGGTTATAGGCAAACAAGGGAGAATAGCCAAAGCAATCCGCACAGTTGTTAAAGCAGCGGCTGCCAAGGAAGGCAAGAGGGTTGTTGTTGAGATCATATAGGTTTTGAGGGTTGGGGCGACCTAACCCTTTTTAAGAGCAATGAGTTCAAAGGAGTTGCCCGAAGGAGAATAACTTTGAAGGAGAAGAAGCATCTTACAGTTGGTAAAATCATGTCTTCTTGGGGTGTTAGGGGTCAAGTCAAAGTTGAACCTCTAACCGATGATCCAAATAGATTTAATGCTTTGCATGAAGTTTTTATTGAGTTCGACGGTCTAAACAGATTTTACTGTATTGAATCGGTTATATTTTTAAAACAGCATTTTCCTGTCTTGAAACTTGAAGGTGTGAATTCTAGACGAGAAGCAGACAAGCTAAAAGGATATTATATTAATATTCAAAGAAAACATGCTGTAAAATTGCCAAAAGGTCGTTATTTCATATGTGACATCACCGGGCTTAACGTTGTTGATGAGCACGATGAATTGATAGGAACCGTAACAGATGTAATTAAAACCGGAGCAAATGATGTATATGTAGTTGAGGCAAAAAACAAAAAAGAAATTCTAATCCCTGCAATTAAACAAGTAGTTAAAGAAATAGATTTGGAAAATGGCATAATGGTAATCGATCCGCTGGAGGGGATGCTATAATGCTAAATATCCATATACTCACTTTATTCCCCGAGTTTTTTGAAAGCCCGTTCAACGTCAGTATGATAAAGCGGGCTCGTGACAAGGGATTAATCAGAATCAACCTGAT
>DUNY01000061.1 GCA_012839145.1 Thermoanaerobacterales bacterium | reverse complement strand
TTAATTAATATGATACTATAACTTTCTTGAATTTTCCACTGTACTTTTTTGCACCTACTTGCAACTAGAAACCTTTATAGCAACATTATATGATAAAAGCTGGCGTAAGGTAGCTCTTTTAATGACTATTACAGTGATTTAACTATACAATAAAGTAAAAAATTATAGCCATCAGATAATAATCTTTTGCAATATCACCTGATGGCCTTATTTGTAAAAAATAACAACTTTTATATAGATTACACATCAGTACAAATGACATGCGATAAAATGTTCTGTGCCAACATCTTTCAGCACCGGTTCCTCCTGACTGCAGATAGGCTTAGCATATTGACATCGTGTGTTAAAGCGACATCCATTAGGTGGATTGATGGGTGTAGGCACATCACCCTCCAAAACAATTCTTTCCCTCTTTACTACCGGATCTGGAATGGGAATCGCTGAAAGAAGAGCTTTAGTATAGGGATGAAGAGGTTTATCATATAGCTCATTCTTTTCAGATATCTCTACAACTTTGCCCAAGTACATGACAGAGACTCTGTCACTTATGTGTTTTACCACACTTAAATCATGTGATATAAACAAATAAGTGAGTTTATATTTTCGTTGAAGCTCCTGCATAAGGTTCAGAACCTGGGATCTTACTGAAACGTCTAGAGCTGAAACAGGTTCATCACATACGATTAGTTCTGGATTCACAGCCAATGCACGGGCTATTCCAATCCTTTGCCTCTGACCTCCTGAAAACTCATGAGGGTAACGCCTTATATGCTGAGTTCCCAGGCCGACTGTGCTCATAAGCTCCAGAACTTTTTCTTCCCTTTCATGGCCTTTTGCAATATTGTATATATCCATAGGTTCACCAATAATATCCCCCACAGTCATACGTGGGTTTAATGATGCATATGGGTCCTGGAAAATTATTTGCATCTTTTTCCGAAGATCCTGCATTTGCCATCTCTGAAGTTTTAAAAGATTTCTCCCCCCATAAGTTATTTCACCGGCAGTTGCATCTATAAGTCTCAAAATCACTCGACCAAGAGTGGATTTACCGCAGCCGCTCTCTCCAACTAAACCCAATGTTTCTCCACGTTTTATGAAAAGGTCAACACCGTCAACAGCTTTTACATGACCCACAGTTTTACGAAATAAGCCTCCGGTTATGGGAAAATATTTTTTTAAGCCTCTAACTTCCAATAATTTTGCTTGACTATACTCCATTAATTCCTGCCCCCTTCCACTCGCTGCTGTATTTCCAACAGCGTACTTGATGGCCTTTGGTGCTTGTAAGTTCCGGTTCCTTGTTTTTGCATATTTCTCTGGCTTCCGGACACCTTGGGTGAAAGCGGCAACCTCCAGGCATATCAAAGGGGTTTGGGACGGTGCCCTCAATAACGTACAGCTTTTCCTTAGATTGGTCTAACCGTGGAATTGAGCCCATCAGGCCGATAGTGTAAGGATGTTTCGGTTCTTTAAAAATAGTCTTTACATCGGCGTATTCTACTACCTTGCCGGCATACATTACCAGTACGTTTTCAGCCATCTCTGCCACTACACCCAAATCATGGGTTATGAGCATAATGGCAGTGCCAAGTCTCTCCTTTAAGCCTTTCATTAGCTCTAATATCTGAGCTTGAATGGTCACGTCCAAGGCAGTTGTGGGTTCATCAGCTATAAGCAATGACGGATTGCAAGAAAGGGCCATAGCTATCATTACTCTCTGTCGCATACCTCCGCTCATTTGATGAGGAAAGTCATTTACTCTTTTTTCCGCAGCAGGGATCCCCACAAGGTTTAACATCTCTATTGCTTTGTCTATAGCTTCTTTTTTGCTTAGGCCTTGATGCAGTTCAATAGCTTCTGCAATTTGCTCACCTATTGTAAAAACCGGGTTCAAGGATGTCATAGGTTCCTGAAATATCATTGATATATCATTTCCACGAATCTTACGCATTTCAGCTTCAGATTTTTTTAAAAGGCTTTCTCCTCTAAAGAGCATTTCTCCATCTACAATTTTTCCAGGAGGATTGGGAACAAGCCGTAGAAGAGAAAGTGAAGTTACACTCTTACCGCATCCCCACTCACCGACAATACCTAATGTTTCACCTTTTTGAATTTGAAAATCTACTCCATCAACAGCCGGAACTATGCCATCTTCAGTATAAAAATATGTTTTTAAGTTTTTTACTTCTACTAAATTATTAGACATGCTGTCCCTCCTCACTGCTTAAGCCGGGGATCGAGAGCATCCCTCAGACCGTCGCCGAAAAGATTAAATCCTAAAACAAGTGCCATAATGGCAAGTCCCGGAAAAACCGACCACCACCATTGCCCTGATAGAAAATATTGTTTCCCTTCACTTATCATATATCCCCAAGCAGGTTTAGGCGGCTGAATTCCAAAACCCAAAAAACTAAGGGAAGATTCCAGCATAATTATACTGCCGATTTCAAGGGTAGCCTGAACTATGATGGGTGCCAAAATGTTAGGCAGTATATGCTTGAAAATAATTCTGCTGTCGTTGCCTCCTATAGCTGTAGCAGCTTCCACATACTCCATCTCTTTTACCTGAATAACTTGACCTCGGGCAACCCTTGCAAATGATGCCCATGATATAATACCTATGGACATATAGAGCAGCGGTAAACTAGGTGGCAAGTAAGCAACTAAAGCTAAAACAAAAAGCAAAAACGGAAAAGCAAATATAACATTGGTAAGCCAGCTTATGGCATCATCAACGAATCCGCCATAATACCCTGCAAGACTTCCTAGCACTACTCCGATTATAACGGACATGGTTGTTGCGGCAAACCCTATTTGAAGAGAAATCCGTGCACCGTAAATTACCCGGGTGTAAATGTCCCTACCGTAAACATCAGTACCAAACCAATATTTAGAACTAGGTGGTGCAAGTTTCACGGAAGCCCCTTCTGTCCAAATGAACTGTTCGTTAGGGTCATATCTGGTAATGTAAGGAGCGAAAATCGCTGACAAACAAATAATTATTACAAGCCACATGCCAAACATGGCCAATTTATTTCTCTTAAGCCTGATCCACCCATCCATCCATAAGCTGCGGCCTTCCATCTTTCGATTTACATTTTTTACTTTTGTGTTCGTTTCTGTTTTTGTTTCCATGACTTATCCCCCCAATCAATC
>DUNY01000341.1 GCA_012839145.1 Thermoanaerobacterales bacterium | reverse complement strand
TACTATTATCTTATTATATATATATTTATATGTTCAGACCAATACAGAAAACTGCTTTTGGATTAAAGTCGGTTACAATATTTACTTCAAATATCTACTTAAAGCTTCGCCGATTTTCTCGTTTATTCCTTTAACATCCACTGACTCTATCTTTTCATCGTTTAAATTATATTTCTGCTTTAACTTTAATATCCTGTATACATGCTCATCAAGGCTCTCTTGGGAAATCACCCCATCAGCCACTGCCTCCTTTAATGCCTCTAGGACGGTTACCTGTTTTTCATTATCGTGGCATATAAGGACAATATCAGCTCCCGCCCTTACAGATTTCACGGCTGCATCGCCAATATCATAGTTTTCCGTTATAGCCCCCATAGTCATGTCATCGGTTATTATGACCCCATTAAATTTCATTTCTTCTCTTAAAATATCTGTAATTACTGTTTCGGATAAAGTCACGGGGTTTTCTTGATCGATTTTAGGCAGTAAAATATGTGCTACCATCACCATATCCGCACCGTTTTCTATCGCCTGGGCGAAAGGCACCAGTTCGAAATCTTTTAGCCTATCCATATCGTGATTCACCACCGGTAAGCTTATATGGGAATCTGTAGATGTATCACCATGTCCTGGGAAGTGTTTGACTGCAGAGATGACTTGGGATTGGATTCCTTTCATGGTGGCAGTGCCAAGCTTGCTTACAATTTCCTCATTATGTCCAAAAGACCTGTCCCCGATCACGGGATTATTGGGATTGCTGTCTATATCTAAAACCGGTGCAAAATTCATATTGAATCCCAGAGATTTTAATTGTTGACCAATAATACTTCCAACCTCAAAGGCAAAATCTTCACTGTTTATTTTGCCGATAGCCCTGCTGGTCGGCAGTTTTGTGAATTCCGCGGGCATCCGAGTGACCCTTCCGCCTTCTTCATCAACGGCAAAAAACAGCGGAATTTTGTTTTCCCGATTGGCTTCCTTCAAGGAGTTTATGAGAGTCAATGTTTGATAGGCATTCTTGATATTCCGTTTAAAAAAGATAAATCCCCCGACTTTGTATTTTGTTATCATCTCCTGAGCATATGGGTCCTTTTCGTATCCCTCCAGACCTATCATGACCATTTGCCCGACTTTCTCATCTACAGTCATCTGCTCAATTTGGTTTTTCAATGGGTCAACAGCTGCCTTTTCTGGAGGTTTAATCGCTTCTCCGTTATTCCTGTTGTTATTCCCTTTATGATTCCCTTTTCCGCAACCACACATTATTATCGATAGAATTATAATCAACAGTAAAAGTTTACTCTTCAAATCAATCCACCTGCCCTAAAAAGTTCAAAAAGTATCATGTAATTATTATAACACAGACAAAGGCTTCAGGAACATACAGCATTATCATATGAAAACTTCACCCCAGTTTAACAGTTCAACATGCAAAAATCTCCTGCAGATCATTGAGATTACAGGAGATTTTGTATTTGTATGAAAGGATAAAATTATATTTATATAACAGAAGTTTTATCAAAACATTATTTGAGTTGTCTAAGTTCGCTGATGGCTGGGAGTCTTAGGTCAGCATTGATATCAAAATAGGTGTCAGGGTGTCATAGAAACGTCCCGTGTCACCCGTATCGGTCTCGACAGAGTAGGTGTCAGAGAACCGTCCCCTGTCACCTATAACAGAAGTTTTATCAAAACAGTATTTGAGTTGTCTAAGTTCGCTGATGGCTGGGAGTCTTAGGTCAGCATTGATATCAAAATAGGTGTCAGGGTGTCATAGAAACGTCCCGTGTCACCCCGTCCCGTGTCACCCCGTCACCCGCCCCGACAGAGTAGGTGTCAGAGGACCGTCCCCTGTCACCTCTTAACTGACTCTTTAATTTTTATATTAGTTTTATTAGCTATTTTGGCCTAAGGCTGCATCTAAGATTTTTTCGACTATGATGGCGATGACGCCACCAAGGACAGCTGTGTAAAGCTGCGGTACCTGCATTGCCTTAGCTACGGGAGGTGGTACGCTTACAATAAATCTAACCGCTGTGGATAGCACCAAGAACTTGGCGATCGCTCCTACAATCAACCCAATACCGGATGTGGCATAGCCTTTTCCTAATTTACTACGAAATGTAACATAGACTATTACCAATATAGCATTACCCAGCATGATAAACGGAATCATCGGTGCCAGCGGTGGTGCTAAAATACCCCTGACAAATGCAATAAAGGGTGTGAGCATACCGATAATTACCGCTCCCAACCCACCTACATATGTGCCGGAAAGAAGGAGCATGGCGTTTACTGCAGGGCCCGTTACCATCTGGGGAAAACCTAACATTTGAAAAGCTAGAGTTATCGCTAAAAGTATAGCGGTTCTGGTGAGCCATCTTACACTAAAAGGTTTTATAATATCTTTATTCATATATAAACCCCCATTTTTTTATTTTTTACATCTTTTTGGTCATTGCAGATTTTACCGAAACAGCCTTAATTTTACCAAGCTTTCCTGTCATAGCGCTGATTTCATCTGTGGTGCCGTCTACAATAAGTGATATTACAGAAATGCCCTTTTCTCTGTAGGGGATCCCCATTCTCCCCACAATTATTTGTGAGTATTCATGCAGTATGGAGTTAACTGCACCAGCACTTTCCAAATCTTCAACGACAATACCCACTACACCGATTCTTTTATCCATAGAATACCTCCATTTTCATAAAAATAAAACCCTCGACAAAAAGTCGAAGGTTTTTCGGCATTGTACAATATTCACATATTCGTACTGTCCTTCGCCTTTTTGCTCGGAATACTCCTTGCAATCAGGAAGTTATGGACTTTTCATCTTCTGTATCGGAAGCTGCCAATACACCAGATGCTATCTTAATTCTAACATTTTCCATGAACAGCTGTCAATGAATAATTTGTACCCACCCCTAATTATTCCCCAATTATTCTTCATTTTTGAACCATGCCAAATAATTCACTAAAAATCCATTCAGTGATCACAATAATTTCCCTTGCTGACAATGTTTCCTGCAAGGTATTCCTGTATGACTTCATCAACGATACCTGAAGCTCCGGTTATGGTTTGTATATTGTTTTGGTCAAAGAGCTGTTTGGCCCTTGATCCCATGCCTCCGGCGATTATACAGTTCACGCTTTGTTTTGCCAAAAAAACCGGTAAAAACCCCGGTTCATGGCCTGGGTTGTCAATAACTTCTTTTGCAATTACTTTTTTTTGACTTTCATCTACATCATATACCGTAAACTCTTCACAATGCCCGAAGTGGGCGGAAACTTGGCCTCTATCAGTAGGTAAAGCTATTTTCACAAATGATTCCTCCTTAATGTGTGATCTCAATCTAATTTAACCCAACTGCCCATATCACTTGTTTCACTGCTTTCATACTCTTCTATCCGGCCTTCATCACAGAAATTGGCCAGTTTGTGATCTATAGGCAGTGAACCTAAATAAGGGACTTTCGCTTCATTGGCTCCCTCTTGACCCCGGCTCTTACCGAATACTTCTATTCTTTCTCCGCATTTGGGACAAACCATATAGCTGTAGTTTTCAACAAGGCCTATAACCGAAAGATTCATCATGTTGGCCATTTTTACCGCTTTCTTGACTACCATGCCAACTAATTCCTGAGGTGATGAAACAACAATAATACCGTCCAAAGGTAGTGACTGCATAACAGTAAGAGGAGCATCACTGGTTCCCGGCGGCAAATCCACCAATAGGTAGTCCAGGTCGCCCCATACCACATCATTCCAAAACTGCTGTATGGCATTGCCTATAAGAGGCCCTCGCCAAATAACGGGATCGTCTTCGTTTTCAAGCAAAAGGTTTAAAGACATAATACGAATACCGGTGGAGCTTTCTGCTGGCAGGAGCCCTAATCCTATGTTTTCCGGCTTTTTATTGACGCCAAACATGCGAGGAATACTGGGCCCTGTTATATCCGCATCCATTATGCCCACGCTGTACCCCTGTCTTTTAAGGCTTACAGCTAAAAGGCCCGTTACCGTGGATTTCCCTACACCGCCTTTTCCGCTCATGACTGCTATTACCTTTTTAATGCGGTTTAGTCCCCCTGCCGATGGTTCTTGTGGATTATTCCTTTCTTGTACTGTGTTTTTTTCATTGACTTCCTTCTGATTCACCAAATACACCCTTTCATTCAAAGAAAAATGTTTGATTCCTGTTTTTAATCAAATTTGAGTTATCGGTTATGCCCGTGAAACCGACCTTTGCGCATCCTCTTAGGCGTCCAGTTAGTGCTGTGGCACTGGGGACATTCCTTATCAGCTTCATCTTGGATCTGTCTCCATTCATTTCCACAATCCCAGCATTTAAGAGGTCGGACATATTGATATGTCCCGCCTTCGATACGAATTGCTTTACCTTTAACCAGCGCTTCGGCAACCTTGGAATGAGCTGAATTTATGATCCGGACAAAAGTAGGCCGGGAGATATTCATTCTTTCAGCACAGGGTTCCTGTTCAAGACCCTCTAGGTCCCTTAATCTTATGGCTTCCAGCTCTTCCACCGTCAATACCACTTCATCCAGCTGTCGCAAGGGCACTCCGGCAGGTTTAAAATATGTTATATCTGGAATAAACTCCACATGACGCCATTTAGGTGGTCTAGCCACACTTACACTCCTCTCACCTAATTCTAAAGGTATTTTACTACTGTAATGTACATATGTCAATAAGCCTTCCTGCTATATCTTCCAATGCCTTGGCTGCGGGACCTGAGGAAAATTCCACCAAAGGAACACCCTGAGCGATGGATTTTACTACATCTCTGTCAAATGGAATTTTGCCGATAACCTCAACGCCTTTGCTGTCACAGTATTTTTCCATTTCAAAACTTTTTCTATGGGAAAGGTCGTATTTATTAATGATCACTTTGACTTCGACCTATATTCATAACTGTTTTATTTCATATGAATATTTAGGGACGGTTTTTATTCATGGATTGAATTATTGATATACTGTTATATTTTACACATTATGCGGTCCTGTGGTGGCATCGGAAATCCTTTCAAGTTTGCCTTCAGAAAAACTTTTTAACGCTTTTCTTACTGTCATGGAATTTGCCCTAAACGCTTCCATTCCCGATGCTTTTATGACTCTCATGGCATTTGGCCCTACATTGCCGGTAATAAGGGCTTTTGCTCCCAATCCAACAACAAACTGCGCAACTTGGACGCCTGTTCCGTGTGCACTGCTTATATTAGTGTTCTCAAAAGCCTTAAAATCATCGGAATCAGTATCTGCAATAATAAAATAACTTGCACGCCCAAACCTTTCATCAAGCATAGAATCCATATCTTTACCCTTAGAAGTTATTGCTACTTTCAAAACAATTCCTCCTTTTACAGTTTCTGTTTTATTAAAAATGACATCCTATTGACACAAACCCCTGCCATACCTTTTACTAAACCAATCGCAGGACAGTTTTTAAAGATGAATGTCAAAACAGCAGGCTAGAATATCCCTTTTGTTTTGATTTTGTGGTATAATAGATTTAGTAAAAAGAATCGTTGGGCGGATGCAGCTCCACCCAACAAATGTAATAAACCCAAATTCGGATCCCGTTATTTGTCAGAGGGATCTTCCTTTTTAGCCTTTTTTAGCTTCTCCAGTCTGTCCTCTATGGCTTTAAGTTCTTGTTTTAAAAACTTTGCCTCCTGGGAAAGGGCCTTGACTTCACTTTCTTCGCTATAATTTTCGTAATAATCAACAGCGGGCTCAAAAGTATAAGCATCTCTTGCCCAAAAAGGCATACCTGCCGTATAGAATTGATGCCTAAAACCTCTTCCACTGCCATAATATCCAAACCCGCGGCCTCTTCCCCGGAATCCTCTACCCATGGGACTAAAATATCCGGGTACCGGAGAACCTGCACAAAAACCTGCTCCACGACCGGTCATAGGGCCGTATCCGACAGGACCTGTTCTATCTCCTCTAGGCATGACTTCACCTCCTTCCGGTTCTTAATGATATGATATTTGCTAAAACCGGCTTTATATCAAATCAGCTATTTTGTTATGGACATATGTTAAGTATTCTCGATTTCATCTTACTATATTTATGGACATATGTCAATTAATATCCTTTTTCATTAACAGCTTTCAATTTTACCTTATATGGACGCTTGACTTCTCCTGTAACCCCCGGGATACTCAAACAACCTTCCACATCCTGCTGCTCCCCCTCTTGTTCTATGATTTCGGGGTTTATCAGCTTAAGAAGTCCATCACTAATATCTACGGTAATTGCTCTACTCAATATTCCCACTTGCGGTGCAGCTAGCTCCACACCATTTGCTTGATACATTGTTTCAGTCATGTCATCTAAAAGTTGTATTATTCTTTTGTTGATTTTATCCACATGCTTAGATTTCTTTCTTAAAACATCATCTTTTTTATAATTGGTAATTCGTCTTAATGCCATGGATTTACTCTCCTAAAACCAGTTTCTACATGCAAATCCTCTGCCACGGCCGCCACCCCGACTGCACCCTCTTCCAAAACCTGCAAACGCACCATATGAATACATCTGCGGGACGGGTACATAATTAGAGGGATAAGCAGTTGGATATGGGTTGTAATTATCTACCATGGGAACAACACAATAACCCATTCCTCTTCCGGTCATAGTTCCTTGGCCCATCGGCCCTGTGCCATCAAATGCTGGCATTTAAACTTCGCCTCCTTTCATTGTAAAATACAGAATTTCCCTCCCATCTTATACACTTTCAGCCTTTCTTATCTCATCAGTAAGTCTTGCCCATATATTTTTAATCTCATTTGTTATTACTTTATTGCCAGCCTCAATAGGAGTTTTAAATTCCTGTAAAGCTTTAACTATCGATGAATCAAAAGGTATCTTGCCTATAATTGGATAACCATTGCTCTTGCAGTATTGTTCTATCTCTGATGTTACTTTTAGATTTAAATTATATTTATTTATACATACAAATGCAGGTATGCCAAAATGCTTCGCTACACCTAAAACTCTTTCCAAATCACTTAGCCCGGACTTTGTAGGTTCAGAAACTACAACCACTGCATCCGTTCCTGTAATAGAAGCAATAACAACACAACCTATACCTGGAGAACCATCAATGAGTAACCATTCTTCGTCCTTTTTATAATCGTTTACTATTTTTCTTACTTCTGTTACAAGTCTGCCTGATCCTTCAGCACCAATATCAAGCAGTGCATGCGAAAAAGTTCCTCTTGGGGTATTAGACACATATGTTTCGCCTGTTTTTACTTCTTCTAATTTTATTGCATTTTGAGGGCATATTAATGTGCAAGCTCCACAGCCTTCACATTTCATCGGTTTTATTTCAAATTCTTCGCTAATAGCATTAAACCTGCATGTTTCTCTGCACAAGCCACACTTTATGCAAGCTGATGAATCAATTACAGCTTCTTTTGCACCAAAATAATCATCCTTTTTCAAGATTTCACCTTGCAAAAGAATATGCAAGTTTGGTGCTTCCACATCACAATCAGCAAGCATTTTATTTTGAACAAGCAAACCAAGTGATGATACTAGGGTGCTTTTTCCTGTT
>DUNY01000220.1 GCA_012839145.1 Thermoanaerobacterales bacterium | reverse complement strand
ACCGGAATAGTGAGCTTCCCTTATTACACCCAAAGCTGTTCCATAGCCTACGGTAGCAAGAGCACCGGTGTTGCAATGGGTCAGGATGGTAGCCTCTTTAGGAATAATCTGATTGCCATATTTGGCTATGGCTTTATTAGTCTCTAAATCTTCTCTTTCCATAATATTGGCTTCATTTAATAATGCTTCGTAAATTTCCTTATTGGGTTTATCCTTATTTTCTTCCATAATGGCTTTCATGCGCCTAACGGCCCACATCAAATTGACTGCCGTAGGCCGCGCATCTCCGATTATATGGGCACTTTTTATTATTTTACTAAGGAATTCTTCTTTGGGTAAATCTATAAACTCCCGAGCTGCCAAAACTATACCGTAAGCCCCGGCAACTCCTATAGCCGGTGCTCCGCGAACAACCATATCCTTTATGGCAAATTCCACGTCTTTATAGCCCTTGCACTTAAATATGGAAAGCTCTGTAGGTAATTTTCGCTGATCGAGCAGGTAAAGTTTCTCGTCCCTAAATGCTATGGTCTTAACAGATACCACATTAAACTACCTCCTAAAATTATTTCCAGTTTAAAAGATGGCGGAGACAACATCAGTAAGGTGCAACTATAAAACCGCATATACGAGAACCGTATTACGGTAGTGTGGGAGGTGAATAAAATAATTATTTAACTCCTACCTATTTGCCGCAGTAGAAATGCTCTTTTGTTGTCTTTCCATTAGTGCAATTTTTTTATCATAAATATGTTTAAGAAATACAACACTTAACACTAGAGAGATTATTTCAGCTATGGGATATGACCACCATATAAGATTCACATTTCCAAATAAGGACAATCCGTAAGCAGTAGGCAATAATACCACCAGTTGCCTTGAAAAAGCAGTGAGCAAACTTAGTAAGCCATTACCAAGGGCTTGGTATATTGAACTTGCTACAACGCAAATACCTGCAAAAATGTAACTTAAACTAATAATCCGTAGGGCTGGAATTCCAATGCTAAGCATATCCTCTGATGCATTAAAAAGTGCCAATATCTTTTCAGGTAACATTTGAATCAAAATTAAGCCAAAAATCATAATACAAGATGCATAGATTATGCTCAACTTAATAGTCTTAGTAAGTCGCTCTTTATTCCCAGCACCATAATTATAGGCGACAATAGGAACCATACCATTGTTTAGGCCAAAGACTGGCATAAATACAAAACTTTGCAATTTAAAATATGCTCCAAAAACAGCAACTGCTGTGGAAGAAAACTTATTCAAAATATTATTCATTCCATAAGTAGTAACAGAAGTGATAGACATCATAATAATAGAAGGAATACCTACAGAATATATATTTTTAATAATTTCTAAATCCGGTTTTAATCCCTTTATGCTTATATTAATTTCTTTATTTATTTTTAGATTAAAAATAATAGCTAGAATAGCTGCCGTTATCTGACCAACGACTGTCGCTATCGCTGCTCCTGCTGTCCCCATTTTTGGCATTCCAAAGTACCCAAATATTAAAATGGGGTCAAGAATAATATTAATAATAGCACCCGTTCCTTGGGTAATCATGGTGTAAAAAGTTTTTCCCGTAGATTGTAGTAATCGTTCAAATACAATCTGAACAAACTTACCGATGGATCCTATACAAATGATACTTAAATAAGAAATACCATATTCAATAATTTGTGTATTACTGGTCTGAGATGTAAAATAAGATTTTGAAAATAAAAGACCAAATATCAAAAATAAAACATAGCTAAATAACCCTAACAGGATACCATTATTAGCTGTACTATTGGCCTTTTCAAAATTCTTTTCTCCAAGAGCTCTAGAAAGAAAAGCGTTAATTCCAACACCAGTACCTACAGCAATGGCAATCATAAGGTTTTGCACAGGATAAGCTAGAGAAACTGCGGTCAATGCATGTTCACTGACTTGGGCAACGAATATACTATCTACTATATTATAAAGAGCTTGTACCAGCATAGATATCATGATGGGTAATGACATGTTTATTAACAGTTTTTTAATAGGCATAACACCCATCTTATTTTCTTTTGTTTGCAACATTTTTCTTCCTTCTTACATATTAGTATTTAGATTCTGGGTCAAGTCAATATACTTATGAAAAAAGGGAAATTAGCCCGCGACTATTCCTCGTTTATAATGGAATTACAAAGTAACAAACCAATGAGGAAGAATACATGGCTCAGTTTATAATACTACCATAACCAAAGAAGAATTACAAAAGCTTTTATAGTAATAAGATGCTACTTAGTTGTAAGGTAAGAGACTTCCCTGACACCAAAAAAGACCCGCGAAAAAAGTCCGCGAGTCTTTTTTTATTGCGTTTTATTAATACATCATATCTGGGCCGCCGGGCATAGGTGGCATTGGTTTTTCTTTTTCCGGAATGTCTGTGACAACAGCTTCTGTGGTAATTACCATAGATGCAATGCTGGCAGCATTCTGGAGTGTTGATCTTGTCACCTTTGTAGGATCGACAATGCCTTTCTTCATCATATCGCCGTAATCCTCACGTAGGACGTCAAATCCAACGCCTTTTTCATTTGCCTTTAATTTCTCTACAACAATTGAACCTTCATAACCGGCATTTGCCGCAATTTGTCTT
>DUNY01000493.1 GCA_012839145.1 Thermoanaerobacterales bacterium | reverse complement strand
CAGGATGGGTTTCTCTAAGTTTGCGGAGAACATTCCACGAGCGGCAGAATGTTTTATAGACAGATTGCCAGTGGCCTTTGGAGTCGGTATTGTTCAGAACGCATATGATGACATTTATAATATTGATATTATACCTAAGGAACAAATCATGGCAAAGGATAAAGAATTGTTAGTCATTGCCAAGGAAAAACTGGCAAAATTTAAATTTAAAGATTTAGATGTTTTGATTATTGATGAAATCGGTAAAAACATAAGCGGTTTTGGATTTGACCCAAATGTTGTAGGGCGCACTAACGGTTGGCAACCCGGATTTTCTGAGATACTGAACCTCCAAAAACTGTTTATACGCGGTCTGACAGAACAATCACATCACAACGGCAGCGGCATATCCGAGGCGGATATTACCACCGGGAGGTGTTTAAATTCCATCGACTGGTCAGTAACTTGGACCAATATTATTACCTCTACCCGCATTTGCGGCGGTCGGATACCTATGTACATGAACAATGATCGAGAGGCTCTGTTACTGGCAATTAAAACCTGCAATGGGGTAAATTACGACAAAGTAAAAATCGCCAGAATCAAAAATACATTAGAGCTATACGAGATCGAAGTATCACTGCCACTATATGAAGAGCTCAAGGACTATTCCGAGGTAAAATGGTTACAGGGACCTTATGAGCTGAAGTTTGATAACGAGGGTTTCATGCTGCCCTTAAAAACCAAAAAGAACAGGATTATACAATAAACATTGCCGCAAATAACCATAATATTGACAAATTTCAGCTCATAATGAAAATTACTTTAGGTCATTTATAGGAAAACGGCAGTTATACGTAGAAAATAGGCCCCACCATTTCATTAACAAGAATGAGTCCGATTGACCTAATATTCTACATATGAAATAAAAGATTTTTAAGGTTGTTAAAACATTGAAAGAGGGTTAAAAAGTTATGGAAGCTGCAAAAAAACAAGATTTTTTCCAGGTATGTTTTCAAATCGATTATTCAGACAATGTGGCTACAGCATTAGCTGAACTACATCCCGGTGATGTAAAAGTTCACGGCGAAAGTGTAGAGGGGTGCATCAAAGTCCTAGAAAAGGTACCCCGGACATAAAATAGCCATAAGAGATATAGTAACAGAAGAAAAAATATTAAAGTATGGTGTGATAATAGGAGAGACCATCAAAAATATAAAAAAAGGCTCGTGGGTGCATTTACACAATATGAAGAGTATTTGTGACACAAGATCCTCCACGTTGGATGTTAGTACAGGAACGCCCACCGACACAAAGTATGATTAGATTCTCTGGAGGAAATCATGGATAAAAATAATTTAAAAGATATAAAATGGAAAGGTTATTTGAGAAAGGATAAAAGCAAAGGCGTTAGAAATAAAGTTTTGATTATATACACTGTTCAATGTTCTGAACACGTGGCAAAGTCCATCGGTGCAAAGTTTGTTGGACAAGATGTGGATGTAGTAGGTTTTGCTAGACACCACTCCGGATCCATATTGGATGGGATTCGGATACACTAATCCTAATGATAACGAGGGATTAACGGCTTTAATATCCTGTGGCTGTCATGTAGTGTTTTTTGTAACTGGCCGAGGAAGTGTGGTTGGAAGCGCGGTGGCGCCAGTGTTTAAAATAACCGGTAATAGTATGACCTACAGAAACAGGAAGATGACATGGATTTTGATGCAAGTAAAGCTTTGAGCGGAGAAAAGACAGTAGATGAACTTTCCGATGAGTTGTTCGGGCTTATTGCCGATGTATGTGGGGGCGAGAGAACAAAATCGGAGTCTTTAGGCCACAAAGAGTATTGTATTCCATACAAGTATCAAACTTCCAAAGTCGGAGAAAAAGAGATTTGCGAGAAATAGCAATAAGTGAACTCAGTGTTCGACACTGAGGAAACAGAAATAACCCAATCTGTAGTAGATAAAATGAT
>DUNY01000475.1 GCA_012839145.1 Thermoanaerobacterales bacterium | reverse complement strand
TAACTGCTCCTCAGGAGATAGTCCTTCCCACCAATCAACGGCATCTTTTACCTTCTTATCCTGATACCTATACTGTTTTCTCCCCAGTTCCGCTTTCTCCAAACCTGTCTTCGACAGTTTTATCTGCTGATTATTTTCTTCGGCAATTTTTATTGCATCCTTTAGGGACAGTTTCAAAACCTCATCTTCATCATTGTTACTTTCTTGTGCGAAGGCGAACCCGGCAGTTATTAATGTAAGGACAAGTAATGCAACGAAAAATCTTTTACTCAGCCAAAATTTTCCCATATAAAGCCCTCCAATTTTCAAGATTTATTCTTTAGGAAGTCAAATCTTCTTTAGCTTTTTCCATTCTTTGTTTTGATAAAGTTATTATTTTATTGTTCATATATAATAACTCCTTCATTCCTTACATTTCTATAAAAAGGCACTAAATCTACCCAGTTGTTGAATTTTTCATTGCTCATATCAATCTATGATAAATTTTTCATGTATCTGTACTCTATATCACTTACTGTTTCATTAAGTTTTTTCGATAATCTCTAAGCTTTACTTCGGGTGCGTCAATTAGCACCATTAAGTTAATATTAGATTCCTCATCTGGTATCCCCTAGCATATGAACCGTATAGGATAACCGTTTTGAGTTTTGATCCTTATAGATCTTTAACGCTATTGGTAACCTCATCTAGAACAGTTTTCAGCTTTTCGTCCAATACAGGAATACTCACTGGAGATCAACTCTTTCCAGTTTATTACTTGAAATAAGTATGCCACATTTTATCGGAAAACCATTTAATTCTGCCCTGTTGCTCTTTTGCAACGGTGCAATGTAATAAATAAGCCACTTAGTAGCCCAAGGATATTTCTGCATCCTGCCGCGCGCCCAGTATCCGCTATATTCTTTACGCTTTAGCTGTTTTTCCTCTATTTCGCCTGTTCTTCCTGTATCTTGCCAATATGTCTCCCCAATCTTCAAAAATCGTATACACTACAGGTATAACTACCAATGTCAGCAAAGTGGCAAGACTTAAACCTCCGATAACAGCAGTACCCATGGGAGCTCCCAGCTCTCCCCCTTCGCCAATACCCAATGAGAGGGGAATCAAGCCTAGCACTGTGGTTAAAGTGGTCATTAGAATAGGCCGGAGTCTGGCTGGTCCCGCCTTAATAATGGCTTCATTCCTAGGTATACCTTTTTCCCTGAGCTGGTTTATAAAGTCTATCAAGACTATGGCATTGTTAACCACTATTCCGGCTAGGATAATTACACCTATTAGTGAAGTCATGTTTATATGACGACCGGTTAAAAGTAAGGCAAAAACAACCCCTATCAGAGACAGTGGAACTGTAAATATTATTATAAAGGGCTGTTTCAAGGATTCAAACTGGGCTGCCATAACCATATATACTAAAACTACAGCCAATATGAAGACCAGTATAAGATCTCTAAAAGATTCCAGCATCTGTTCCTGCTCACCGCCAATATCTATGCTGTATCCTTCCGGTAAGTGAATATTGCTCAGTTTTTCCTGGATTTCCCTGTTTACCGTGCCTATGTCTCTACCCACCACTGCACCGGTCACTGTCACCTGTCGTGTTTGATTTTCCCGAACTATGGTCACCGGACCTGTGCCTTTATCAATCCGAGCTACATCGCCTAAAGTAAGAAGAGCTCCCGTGGGGCTGGGAATTAGAAGGTCTTTTACTTTAGAGATATCATCAACCAATTTCTCATGGGATCGTATCACCACATCTATTTCATCTCC
>DUNY01000227.1 GCA_012839145.1 Thermoanaerobacterales bacterium | reverse complement strand
GCTTTTTACCTGTAGTCAATGTTACTACGGTATCAGGCGTTGACTCAATAGTTTGGATCAACTCTGCATTAAGTACGAAGGTTTTACCACTAAACTTGGTAAGTTCTATCATTTTTTTACCACCTCATTTTCCCGGGCTTGATTTTATCAAGCCCGGTTATTTCCTGTTTGTTTTATCGTTTCATATTAACCAACTCTTGCAGCATTTCGTCTGAGGCGGTGATTATTCTCGAGTTGGCCTGAAAACCCCTTTGAGTTATTATCATTTGGGTAAACTCTTCGGAGAGATCTACATTTGACATCTCCAAATATCCCGGGGCAATAGCACCGCGGCCGCCGGTGCCGCTCTCCCCAATCTGAGGTTCTCCGGAGTTATTTGAATAACGGTACATATTTTGCCCTGCCTTTATCAGACCTGCAGGATTGTCAAAATTTGCAAGAGCTACCTGTGCTAACTGCCTGCTGTGACCATTGTCGAATATACCGGTTATAACCCCAGTGGTGTCAGTTGTAATACCTGTAAGAGTCCCTGCAGGGTATCCGTCTTGATAAGAAAGGTCGATATTTGTTTCCTTGGCATATTGTGTAATGCCTGGAAAAACAACACTAAATGATATCTGAGCGGCTCCGTTATTAGGGTCACCGATAAAATTGCCTCCACTTCCGGTAACAGTAGGGTTTTCACCATTTCCATCAAAAGTTATTGTACCTGTATTGTTGGATATATTCGTAATACTTCCATCAGAAGTAATCTCGTAATTCCATTCGTTAGCCGTTGCCGTTTTAGTATATGTTATCGTTAAGCTATGACCATGACCTTGTGAATCATATACTTTAAACGGCAGCGAATATGTACCACTGATTCCCGTTTCAGAGTTAAGGTTTTTTGCAAAACTGATTCCCGTCGTAGCTGACGCCGGGATCATCATACCTTTTCTTATTTCTATACTTCTGATTGACTGAGGTGATTTATCATTGGGAACTTCATATTTCACTGTATCCTGCCATCCCATAACTTTTAACCCATTAGCGGTATTTATCAGATTGCCGTTTCTGTCAAATCCAAAGTTGCCGGCTCTAGTGAAATACATGTCCAAGCCCTCGCCTATGATAAAATATCCTTCACCTTCAATGGCCATATCTGTCATGTTACCGGTAGATTCAGCACTGCTTGGTGAGTGTATGGTGTCTATGGATGCTATAGTCATGCCTAAACCTACCTGCATTGGATTTGTACCACCTCGATTTCCCTGAGGTGATGCCGCTCCACGCATGGTTTGGCTTAAAGTATCCTGAAAGACAACCCGGCTTTTTTTAAAGCCTACGGTATTGACATTTGCGATATTGTTTCCGATGACATCCATCTTTACCTGATGGTTTCTGAGGCCGGTCACCCCAGAAAACATTGATCGCATCATAAGAATTCCTCCTTGTTTTTGGCGCCTGCTCCTTCAGTCAGTCGGGAGCTTTAAGCCTCCTGGCGGTCCGGCTTATATAATTACGGCACCGTCTATATTCGTAAACACATTACCTTTTATACTGGCCTCGTCCATAGCTGTAATAACGGTTTTGTTTTTTATGCTTACAACAAAGGCCATATCCTTCATTAAAATAAGTGATTCTCTCACACCTTTTTGCTTGGCTTTTTCTACAGCATTGTCTAGAATTTCTTTTTGATCGTCTGTTAATCTTATATTTCGAGTATTCATACGCATTTGGGCATGTTGAGAAAATTTGAGTTTCGTTTCCTCTATTTTTTGCTGAAAAATTTGATCAAAGCCTTTTGTCGGAACTGTTTGTGGTTTTTTTACCCCTATCGAAACCGGTGAAATGCCTGTATTTATCCCGGATTGTATTTTAGAATAATCCTGCATTCTGCCCCCACCTCTTTTATCTTATCTCAGCCACATTCTCAATTGGTACCTTTATTTCTCCTTCTTCATCACCAACAATCAAGTTCACACGCCCTTTGTCAAAAGCAATTCCCTTTATAATACCTTCCACTTCTTTTTCTTCAATAACTGCTTTTGCTGTTTTACCAATGGTGCTTATAGCAGAAAGATTGGCAACTTGCATGTTAAGGTTTTGCATTTGCTCCAAAGAACTAAACTGAGCTAATTGAGCTATATACTCTTTATTATCCATAGGCTCCAGTGGATTTTGGTATCTCAATTGGGTAACCAAAAGCTTTAGAAAATCATCTTTGCCCAAGTTTGTAGTTCCCAGTTTTTGTTCTTGATTTACCGAATAGTAGTCGGTATTAACTATCGGCATAGTATTCCTCCTTACGCCATATAATTGACACTGCTTGCATCTCCCCATGGATCATAATATTCCTCAATTGCAATATCAGAGTTTTCATTGTTCTGTTTATTGAAACCCATTTTGGGTCTTCTGCCCTGATGTTGATTGTTACTGCTTGACTGGTGATTAAAAGCTCCCATTTCCAAACCATCTGACATTTTGTATACGCTTATCTCCGAAAAGTTATATCCCTGCTCCCGAATCTGATTTTGAAAATCTAGAGCATGAGCTTTCAGCATAGTCCTAACTTGCGTATTGTCTACAAAAAGTTCAGCCTTTAGTTTATCTTTGAGGGCAAATACTTTAATTACGACATCGCCTAGGTGGTCAGGTTTTAACCTTATACTTACCTGTTGAACATCGCCTTTTAAGGCTAAACGCATCCTTGCCACTAATTGATCAAAGACTTCTGAGATGCGATTGCTACCAGCTGAGAATGTAACTATATTAGGGTCAACTTTATCAGATGGTGCAATAAAAGATTCCTTTGTCAGAAAGGTAGAAACATCACTATATTGTGTCTTTGAAATATTGTCATCCAATTGCGCTGTCCAACGGTCTTGCAGCTCGTTATGATATGTATGGTTTTCTTCGAAAACTTTTGTATTAGCGTTTCTTACCAAATGTAAATGCGAATCATCTTCTATGCTCTTTTGTAAGTGCTGAATCTGAGGCTTTCCCCGTTCAGTATTTTCAATCTCGCCTTGGGCTGCTATTTTAACCGTTGTCGAGCTATGCTCTCTTGCAACACTGTTAGTATCTATGTTGGAATCTCCACTTCCAACTTGCTTTGATTTGCTGTTCGTAAGTATTACATTAATCTGATCATGAAGAGTCTCTAAATCCATGTTCGATAGGTCAGGAATAACTTTTTTCATTGCCAAGTAAAACATTTTGATAGTATTTTGGTTGATGTCACCATTAACATCGTATTCTGACAATATCCTCTGCCAATATCTGGTTAATTTATCTGATAAAAGTTCCATGTTTAAATCATAATTTGCTAAATTTACGTCCAAATTGGATAGTTGGTCAACAGCTGTTATTTCAATATCTGGGACTGGAATATTCATATTTAAAAGATATAGCAGCTGCATTAAAAGAACATCCTTTTTTCGCAATTTGTCGCAAGTTAAGGGTTTTTCAATGATATTTTTGATGTTTTCAAGATGTTTCTCAAATTCTTTATTACTTGGAGTTGAATAGATTTTATTTTTATAGGATTTATTAGGTGAATCGGTTTCCAGCTGGAAAGCCTGCAATTCCACATTCATATTTGTCACCTCCTTTCTGAGTTCTCTTGTTTTTTGTTGACTTTAAACCACATCTATAGTTATAGTAATTTATATACCGCTCATTCTTCTTGTAATAGAAGCTGCCTTTTTTGAATCAAGGTTTGACAAAATATCAGAAACTACTTCTTTTTTCATGTTTCTGAACAACTGTATCAAAAATTCATCCTCCATATTTTCTAAAATATCTGCAGCATTTCTTGCCTCCATTAATTCGTAATATTGAGCTAATTCTTTGATGTTATTCAGCTGAGTCTCCAGTTTTTCTTTCTCAACCTCAAGTTGCTTCTCTAAAGCCTCAAGCTCTGTTTGTTTTTTCACGAGTTCTGACTCCATTGTTCGTAAATCTTGCTTCTGTTTGTTTATTTCTATCCATTCATGTTCCATTCTTTTTTTTTCTTCTTCAAAAACCTTTTGATTTTTTTCTGTTTCACTTAACTGTTGGGATGTTATATTGTTTTTTAAAAACGGAACCCTGGAGAAGGTGCTTTTCACGGAAGGATGTAACTTGTTTAAATTAAAAAACTTTAAGAATACAAGAATAGCCGTTACAATGATTAATACAAATATTATTCCTATAACAATATTTTTGATGATACTTGTTTTTTTCATTTAAGTACATCCCTCTCCAAACGGCTGTAGTTTGTGTTGGCTAATTCATCACTGATCTTTTGCTCTTCTCGGTTTATCCTTTTATTGTAATCACTGTATTTGTTTTCTTTTATTTTTTCATATATTTTTCTTTCTCGTCTATGGTCTAGAAAAGAGAGCCTCCTCTTCTCGTAAGCTTCACGAGCTTGGTTGATTATATTTTTCTGTATATCAATTAGTGATATCATTTCATCAGCAAAAACGTCATAATCTAACAAGACTCTTGTTTCAATCGAGGTGAATAGTTTTTTTTCGATTCTTTTCTTTGTGCTTTTTTTTGTTAGCTCCAATTCAACTAGACGGTTTTCCGCTTTATCCTTTTCTATGACAGCCTCCGCCAATTTTTGTTTTTCAATCTTTTCTCTTAGCTTTTTTATTCTTAAAGGAGTGCTCAGC
>DUNY01000007.1 GCA_012839145.1 Thermoanaerobacterales bacterium | reverse complement strand
TTTATAATTTAATAAACAACTAAATTCAAGGGGGAAAAATAATGAGTTACAAGAGCGACATTGAAATCGCCCAAGAAGCAAAAATTGAGCATATCAAAGACATAGCCGCAAAGATTAACCTTACCGAGGATGATATAGAATATTACGGTAAGTATAAGGCAAAAATTGATTACAATCTATTAAAACGGTTTGAAGGCAAAAAAGACGCAAAGCTCATTCTTACAACAGCCATCAATCCCACTCCTGCCGGTGAAGGAAAAACCACCACTACTGTTGGCTTAGGTGATGCATTGAGAAAACTGGGAAAAAGTACCATGATTGCCTTGCGTGAACCCTCTTTAGGACCGGTTTTCGGTATAAAAGGCGGTGCAGCAGGTGGTGGGTATGCTCAGGTAGTTCCCATGGAAGACATCAATCTTCATTTTACCGGTGACTTTCACGCCATTGGTGCAGCCAATAATCTGTTGGCAGCAATGATTGATAATCATATTTACCAAGGAAATGAACTCAATATTGATCCACGGAGAATCACCTGGAAAAGATGTGTGGATATGAATGACCGCCAGCTAAGATTTGTTGTTGACGGCCTCGGAGGAAAAGCTAACGGGACACCCCGCGAAGATGGATATGATATAACAGTTGCTTCGGAAATAATGGCTATATTCTGCCTAGCAAATGACATGGAAGACTTAAAAAACAGGCTTGCCCGAATTATTATCGGTTACACTTATGATGGAAAACCTGTTACTGCCGGAGAATTAAAGGCCCAAGGAGCCATGGCAGCCCTTTTGAAAGATGCATTTAAACCTAATTTAGTACAAACCTTAGAAGGAACGCCTGCTTTTGTACACGGTGGACCCTTTGCTAACATAGCCCATGGCTGCAACAGTATAATTGCCACAAAGATGGCTATGAAACTGGCTGACTATGTGATAACAGAGGCAGGGTTCGGTGCAGATTTAGGTGCAGAGAAATTCCTAGATATAAAATGCAGTATGGCTGGACTTAAACCGGATGCCGTTGTAATCGTTGCAACCATTCGTGCTCTAAAATATAATGGAGGAGTCAAAAAGACAGATTTGAACCAAGAAAACCTAGAAGCTTTAAAGAAAGGTTTACCTAACCTCTTGAAACATGTAGAAAACATCACAGAAAAATACGGTATTCCCGCAGTGGTTGCTATAAATCAATTTCCCACAGATACAGAAGGAGAACTGGCTTTGGTTCAGAAAGAGTGCAATCGTTTAGGTGTAAATGCCGTACTCTCAGAAGTTTGGGCAAAAGGTGGCGAAGGCGGTCTGGAACTTGGCAAAGAAGTTGTGAGAATCATTGAAGAAGGTAAAAACAACTTTAAGCCTATCTATGATTTGGATATGGGCATTGCAGATAAAATCACAGCTATTGCCCGGGAAATATACGGTGCTGATGGAGTGGAGTTTGCTCCTACAGCCTTAAAAGAAATAAACACCTTAGAAGAGTTAGGATTCAAAAACGTGCCCGTATGTATAGCAAAAACCCAATATTCTTTGACTGATGATCCTAAAATGTTAGGCCGTCCTACCGGATTTAAGATAAATGTCAGAAACGTAAAAATCTCAGCCGGCGCTGGATTTGCAGTAGCCCTCACCGGCGCCATCATGACAATGCCAGGCTTACCAAAACGCCCAGCGGCAGAAAAAATAGATGTGGATGTTAGTGGAAAGATAACAGGACTGTTTTAACCCATAGGTGATTATATGTAAACTAATTTTGTGCAGAACTGTAAAACAAGACTAGAGAAAAATAAAGTTTCAATATAAAGGACGTTATGAAATACCAGAGAGCGAATTATATTTTTTCGTAAATGGCTCTTGCAGAGATTTTAAGAAAGCCGTAAAAAGCTTTTTGAAGCACAAATAGAAGTATAAAAAATCATATCAATTAAACTGACTTAAAATATTATATACACAAAGTTAGATTAAGTTAAAGGCTTTAGGCTTTTGCCAAAATCGAGGCATAGAGCCATCGAAAAAACATTCTGAGCGAACAGTATTACATGACGGCCACCCAAGTAACTTAGAAGATTTAAACCTTTAAAAAAAGGTGGTCAAATTATGAAACAACGCTTAAAACTTTTCATAGCAGTCAGCAAAGACACATCTGACCTACCGGGATTTTTCCAGGTAAAATACGGAGGAGAATTTGCAGCAAGAAAGTTTTTACCACATCTGACAAACTTTAAAGAAAACCCAAATCTATGCACAAAACAATGTTATGGATTTAGACAAAGATTTCCTCTGGACTTTACAGAAAACATTGCAGGAGTAATTCAATTTCCTTCGATCTTGCCTGAACTTATTGATGATGCGGATTCATATATAAAACAAACCATTCCCGCCCATGATATACTCATCGCCGTTGGGGTGCATCCTGATATACTTGTTGAACTTGTAAAGCAAGCCGTTGATGCTGGTTGTGAGGCAGTGATAATTCCCAGAGAAAATCCGGACTGGTTGACCACCTCTCTTGTAAAAAAAATGAAGTATATCTGTGAGGGCAAAGGGTTGGAATATGCTTTTCCCCGGCCCTTCTGTTCTCTTTCAAAAGGAAAGTTCAAATATATTGATGACTTCATTGACCAATTTAAAATAGGTAAACCTAAATATAGAGTTTTGACTAATGAAAAAGAAAATGTTATAGATGTAGACGTCAAGTATTCTTCGCCCTGTGGTGCTACATATCATGTAGCCTCAGGGCTAATAGGCGCAAACAAGCAAAATATAGTTGATGCTGCCAATGGATTGTGGCATACATACCCTTGCCTTGCAAGCAGCCAAATGGATCCGGAGATTAAAGATTCACCAATGCACTTGGCGGCATATATCAACCTTTATGCAGCAAGGGATGCTCAAAGAAACCATGAGGAGGACAGCCAATGCTAATTGAAAAAAGCTGTAAGGATTTTGTTGAAGTTCTCTCCTCCAAGGAGCCTGTTCCAGGAGGAGGGGGAGCGGCGGCCCTAGTAGGAGCTATAGGGATGGCTTTAGGCAATATGGTCGGGAATCTGACTGTGGGCAAAAAGAGGTATAAAAATGTAGAGTCGGAAGTCTACAGTATTATGGAAAAGGCTACAAAGTTACAGCGGGATTTATTATCAAT
>DUNY01000205.1 GCA_012839145.1 Thermoanaerobacterales bacterium | reverse complement strand
TGGGTGGACCGAATAGCAAATCCAGTCTTTAGGGATTATGAGTTGGCTGTTGGTTGTTTTAGAAGGGATCCCTTTGAAGATATTATCAGCAACATCTTAGTCATACCGCTAATTACAGCTCTGTATGAAACAAAATTCAATGATCCCTTAAGCGGTGTTGTGGCAATTTCGCACGATTTGGTGGAGGAATTTTGCTCGGAATTCGATCAATACAGTGAATATATAGGAGGTTACGGCATTAATCCTTGGATCATCACCACTGCTTTAAAATCGGATAAGAAAATATGTGAGGTGAGTCTTGGCGCAAAGCTATCTCCCGTAACCTTCGGCAAAAAACATATTGCTATAAAGGAAATGCTAAGAGCTTTGCTTCAATGCATCAAAAGGGACGAGGATAGTTGGCTTGATGAATCACATATTATCAAAACTGTTGATATGTATGATAGCGAGTATGACGATACACCACTAAAGGTTGCATACAACTATAAAGAGTTTTTGGATTCCTTTATCGAAGGAATATGTCATTATAATAATCTCCTACAAAAAGTATATAATCAGGAAATGCTCAGTCATATAGAATCTATGGCAAAACCTAATTTATCTCCCAGTTTTTTACCGGATATCTGGGCTCGGATAACTTATGAAACTATTTTGGATTGCAATTTTAACTCAGAAATACTGCCTGAAGATCTTTTTGAGGTATTTATGGCCGTTTACTACGGCATTACCGCATCTTTGATAAAAGAAATGAGGGAGACGAAAAAGCGATTTAAAGATGCTGATATTGATACGGATGCAGTTATTTCAGCTCAAGTTGAAGGAATTTATAAAAATACTGTGAGAGCGTTTATAAAAAACAAGTCCAATTTTTTAAAGAACTGGCATCAAAAGGTGGACGAAACTAGTCCGGTGCTCACTCCTCTGGATTATCTAGAATTTATTCCCGGAGTCCCTATTGTTCTCCCAAAAAAATTACAGGGAATGGATAAGCGTGAAGTTACGACCGGTGAGGTTTTTAAAAGACTCCAAAGTAAATATAATAATGCTTTCAAATCTTTTTTACGGACAATAAATCTGGTTGACAGTGCTTCTTCGGAGGATATTGGACGACGCCTCACTGAATTCATGGCAGAACTTGAGAATACAGTCGACAGTCTGTGCCCCGGAAATTTATACAGTGTGGAAGGCACAGATGAAGTAGTAGGTAATATATTTCGCATTTTTCCCCATAATAAGGTTTTAGCCGTAAAATGGCAAATCCTCAGGAAGTTGTTGTATGAGTATCCTCCAGGAAATCTGATTTTGAGAATGGGTTTTAGAAGTTTGAGAGAACTCCTTGACAACATGGATGAACGGGAAATCCTTACATTGGCCTCATTTACCGAAGATAAAGATTACTTTGATAGAATTTTTTACTGGCTCAAGGATAATCTTAGACCGGATAGTTTTGAAGAAGTAAATATTTTGCCGATGGTGGTCAACCGAAACAACTTTCACAGTTCCGGCGAACTTCGAGAAATATCAGATTTAAATCGCTTAACAGCTCGTATTCCTGTAATGAACTTAGGGAAGGGTATGGGGGGGAACTACCCTAAGCTCAGATATTTTACACGAATAACCAAGAGCATAATTGAGGCGGAGCATTTTTCAGGTCTTTGGAAGACCTATACCCGGGAGCGCAAAGAAGTGGGCCGAAAATTCGTCAACTCCATTTTGGGTCATTATGGTAAGGCCATGTTTTCTGCACATCATATCTTTGAAAACTGGCACCACAGAGTGCTGGTTTCAAAATTGCAAACAATTGCTGATACCCTTAAAAATGAAGGCAGGAAAATTGACGCCAAAAATATCGATACCATGGTTGAGGGTTACGGTCTAAGCCTAGTGTTGAATGATGGCACTTTTATGCCGTGTTCAGCATGGACTTGGGCCAGTTTCAGTTTCAAAGGTGGAGAAGGTATACCCACACCGCTTTTTTTGCATGTTGAGAGGGATTGGTTTAATCACGATTTACTTGAAGAAATCTACAAAGAGATGGGATACAATGCAGGAGACATCTTACAGCAGGTATTTCAATATATAAGTCAAGGCCGTGAAAGTATCGATTTGGCAAATGCTTTATTAGGAGTAAAACCTCACCGGGAAGAAGTAGTAATTCAGGAACTGGACTACTGGCCCAAGGCAGAAGTTCTAAAGCGTTACAGTGAATTACCGATGCTTATGCCTATAAAAGAACACCGGTGGGAAAATCTTTTTGTATTAAATACTGCGGCATTGAGAATAAAAGATAAGGTATACCTATTGTACAGAGCATACGGCGAAGATGGGATTTCCCGAATTGGCCTTGCAATTTCAGATGGATACAAAATAATTGAAAGATTAAAAGACCCCATATTCGTTCCGGAAATCCAAGAAGAGAAGAAGGGCTGCGAAGACCCAAGGACTGTTATAGTCGATAATGAAATTTTCATGCTTTATACTGCGTACGACGGCGTAGTGGCTCAAATAGCCGCAGCATCCATTTCCGTAAAGGATTTTCTTGATAGAAAGTTTAATCGCTGGAAAAGAAGAGGGCTCGCTTTTCCGGGATTGTGGGATAAGGATGCAATATTGTTTCCTGAAAAAATCCACGGAAAATATGTCATTTATCACCGCATTGATCCTAGCATATGGATTGCATATTCCGAGAATTTAGCCTTTCCTTGGCCTCGTAACGGCCACAAAATAATTATGGGTCCCCGTTCGGGGATGATGTGGGATTCTTTAAAGATAGGAGCCGGTGCACAACCTATAAAAACCTGTTACGGTTGGCTGCTCATATACCATGGTGTAGATCAGGATATGGTATATCGCCTTGGAGTTATGTTGGCTGACCTGAAAGATCCCGGCCGTCTTCTTTACCGATCGCCCAATCCCACATTATCACCTGAGACGGAATGCGAGATAGGTAAAAAAGACGAGTGCTGGGTGCCAAATGTGGTTTTTACCTGTGGTGCGGTTCCTGCTGAGAAAAAAAAGGTGCTTGATGTGGACGACGAAATTCTGGTATATTACGGCGCCGCCGATACCTATATTTGTCTTGCCACCGGTACCGTAGGTGATATGATTCCTACTGAAGTAAGGGAGAGAATCGACAATCGTAGATAAAGCCCAGGCAATGGTCTATTGCTTGTACCGGGAAAGGTTCTGAAAAAGTGAAACATTATTGTTCATGACAGGGTGA
>DUNY01000404.1 GCA_012839145.1 Thermoanaerobacterales bacterium | reverse complement strand
GTAAGTCATGGTACTACAAGCCGCAATTATTAATATTATTCAATCTTTCAATACGCCAATCCTGGATGCTTTTTTTATTGCAATAACAAACCTAGGGAGCAGTGTTTTTTATTATCTGATGATTCCAGTATTTTATTGGAGTGTTAATAAAAAAGCCGGAATAACACTGACAGCATCATTACTATGCTCCATGTATATGAATGTAACCATAAAAGAAATCGTTGCCTTTGAGCGCCCCATAGGGTACCCGGGAATAAGAAATTTATTCGTTGAATCTGCTCAAGGTTTCTCTTTCCCTAGCGGTCATGCTCAAGGAACATCCACTTTTTGGGCAGCAATTATGAAATGGTACCGCTCCCGACGGGTTTATGGGCTTGGGATAACAGTTGTTATACTGGTTGGCCTTTCAAGGCTGTATCTTGGCGTACATTGGCCCTTAGATGTTTTAGCAGGTATGATTTTAGGTTTTACCATATCCATGGTTTTCATGTGGGGAACAAAAACAGCAAGACCCATACCGCTAATTCCTGATGCCCTTCTCTCCATAATTATTCCTATTATTTTTGTCTGTTTGTTCCCTTATCGGGATAACTTTGTTTATATGGGAATGTTGTCGGGCAGCTGGCTGGGATACATCTTTGAAGAGCATTTTATTGGATTTGAGCCGGAAAACAAAGGTAGGTTAAAAGCCGTCATAAAATATCTAATAGGCATTATTGGTTTTTTATTGATATATGTAGGTTCAAAATCAATTCTTCCACCATACAATGCTTATCATATGCTCCGATATTTTATCATTGGATTATGGTTAACATTTGGAGCACCTATTTTGTTTCGCTGGTTGGATTTGTGAAATCACATGTAAATAACATAGGTGGCATTATAGCCACCCTTGTTATTTAAAACACAGGATCCATATAGTCTTTGTGGTTTCCCATCATAAGTTCCCTTATAACTCTACTTTCTTCGCTTTCCTCAGTAATCATGTTTCGTAATATCATCCGCATATGTTCATTGGGAGCCATCGCCAACATTCTTTCCAAAAGAGCTATTTCTTCTTCGTTAATTCTTAATATTCTATTTAACCCATTCATCCAATCCATGTTTAATCCCTCCCTTTCAATATCATATTTTACTCTTGCCTTCCGTTTTTTCTTCCGTAGTAAAAGGCGATCCAAAGGGTGGTTTATAGTAATCATGGCTTATACCCATAGTTATAACCATCAACCAATGCATGGCATCCATTACCTCATGAGTAATCATCATAAGCATTTGATGAGCCACATATGGCGGTGAGGTTCTCGCTACCTGAGCCATAATAAAAATTTCCTCCAGGTCCATTTCATAAGCCCTACGTGCCAAGTGGTGCCAATTCATTTTAATCCCCCTTTCATATGACCTACTACAATATATGAAGAAAAGGGTTTAAGTGATTTAAATCGAACTGCTTATTTTCTGATAACATTTTTACCTCATTAACAATATGATATAGTGATGATTTATTGGGAGGGGGAAGTATGCTGTCACGTCAACAGTTCGGTTCCAGAATCTTATATCAGGGTTTACAGGGTGAAGATGTAAAAGAACTGCAATCCAAGTTGGAAAGTCTTGGATACGATGTAGGTCCCATAGACGGTATCTTTGGACCGTTAACTGAAAGAGCCGTTAGAAAATTCCAAAAAGATAATAGCTTAGTGGTTGATGGAATTGTAGGACAAGAAACTTTTGCTACATTAGAAAAATTAGTGCCGTAAAAAATGCAGCTACTTTTTTTTAAAAAAAAAACAGTTTTAATTCAAATCTGCAAACACTTGAACACCTTCATAAACAAACTAAAAAAATCCGCTTCCCAGCGGATTTTTTAGTATCACTTTATCCTTCATTTCCTTCGCCTTTGAGAATCCCCATTGGTTTAAGTTTTACCAAAGGTTTTGTAAGCCCTGCCTCTACCAATGTAAAGATGACTTCATCGATGTCCTTATAGGCCAATGGAGCTTCATCCAGTAAAGACTTCATATTTCTTACAATAGTCACCACATGTCTCATTTGATCCTGTAGATCTTCCCGAGTAAATTCTGATCTTGCCCGTTTTCTGGACATTACCCTACCAGCACCGTGATTTACAGAACAAAAGGTTCTTTGTATATCATCAGTGCCTAAAACAACATAGGAGCCTGTCCCCATACTACCGGGAATTATTGCCGGGTGCCCTATATCCATATAACAATGAGGATTATCCTCATGTCCTGCCGGCAAAGCTCTTGTAGCTCCTTTCCTGTGCACTAAAAGCCACCTACCGCCATACTTTTCTTTTTTTGCAATATTATGTGCCACATCATATAACAGGTCTAATCCCAGATGCGACTCAGACTTTTTCAACACTTCAACAAAAGCTTCCCGAACAAAATGGGTTATTATTTGCCGATTGGTAAACGCATAGTTTGCAGCACAGGCCATAGCTTGTAAGTAATTTTGACCGTCTTGGGATGAAATTGGAGCACAAGCCAAGCCTTTTTGTGGGGCACGGGTGCGGTTTTTATCAGAGTTTTTCCACATTATATTGGAATAGTCGGTGCAAATTTGATGTCCAAAACCTCGACTGCCAGTGTGAATCATTATATAAATGTGCTTTTTTTCTAAATTCAACTTTGACGCCAGTTCCTTATTAAAGACCTTCCCTATGCGCCCTATTTCGATAAAATGGTTGCCACCTCCTATAGTCCCCAACTGGTCTATGCGCCTTAATGCAGATTTTCGAACAGCTGAAATCTTCGCTCCTTTTATACAGCCACGATCTTCAATTCTGTCTAAATCTTCAGTTCTGCCATAACCCTTTTTTATGTAGGCTTTTACACCTTCATAAGCAATACCCTCCAGATTTGGTTTTCTTAAATCTCTCAACTCACTTGATCTACCCACTCCTGTCGGTACTCGTTTCGCAATTGCCCGTAGTATCTTAGAAAGAAGGTCTCTGCTCATTTCTTCAGCGGGTATCTTTGTTGTAAGTAACCTTACACCGCAATTTATATCCATACCCACTGCTCCCGCCGATACTACGCCCTCCTCATAATCAGTGGCCATTACACCACCTATGGGCAATCCGTATCCGGTATGTATATCGGGCATACCGATAACCGGACTGACTACACCCGGCAGCAGTGAAGCGTTGTAGAGCTGATTGATTGACTCATCTTCAGTGAAATCTTCAAAAAGTTGTCGGTTTAAATACACATGAATATCAATAGTGCTTTTATCTAAAGAAAGCACATAGCAGTTTTTTGAAACTTCTTTTAATCTTTCTTTCATTTTCAACCCCCTGAATTTTTTTATTAATTCGCCCTTATGTAGGCTATAAACATATATTGGGCGCATATGTTTTTCACAATGGCTTACCTTTGGTCTTCCTCATAATACCTCTCGGTTCAACAAAATTTTTTTAATAGTAATACGTATTAGTAGCTTATCTTATATCCGGGTCGTTTTCAAGCCCGGCAAACAATAAAATCGGGGAAATCCCCGATTTTTCAGCTTACATCTTGATAGTTTGGATGCCTTCCATTATTTTATCCATGATAATCCCTTTTTCGGTTTT
>DUNY01000414.1 GCA_012839145.1 Thermoanaerobacterales bacterium | reverse complement strand
TTATATATTAAGGCAAAGTGTTTAGGGGGCATGAGCATGGACAGAAAAACCTACCGGATTGGCCTTGCATTAAGTGGTGGAGGTGTAAGAGGTGCAGTGCACCTTGGCGTTGTAAATGTATTACAGAAAAACGGAATTTACCCGGATATAATTGCAGGTACCAGTGCAGGAAGTATTGTTGGCGCTTTATATGCCGCTGGGGTAGATATTGATAAATTTCTTGAAGAATTTAAAAGCATTAACCCCATAAACCTACTGGATCCAACTATTTCAGGAGTATATCTTTTACTGCTGTTTTATTATTACTGGACGAAAAAGAATATAGTAAATTGGACTTTTCCCAAAGGGCTTTTTAAGGGAGAAAAAATTGAACTTTTCCTTGAAGATGCCTTAGGGAGAAAGGGTTTTAACAATTTGAAGGTCCCCCTGTCGGTAATTAGTGCTGACATAAACACCGGCGAAACTGTAGTTTTTTGTCCCAAAAAATATGTTCCTCGAAAGAAGATGGATAATACGGTTTTCATAACAGATCAAAGTTTGGCTGCTGCAGTACGAGCCAGCATATCTATACCGGGGATCTTTCTCCCGAAAATGGTTAAAGGCCGTGCATTGGTAGACGGGGGTATAAAAAATAACATACCGGTGGATATTTTATATGCACAGAAAGCAAAAAACATTATAGGTGTGGATTTAGGAGTAACGAAAAATCGGCCAAAGGTTGACTCCGTCGTAGATATTCTTATGGCCACAATAGATATTATGGGAGACGAGTTATCATACTATATAAGAAAGGAATATCCGGGGTATTACATCTATCCAAATATACAGGGTGTGGGATATAAAGATTTCAATCGTATACTTGAGATTGTCGAATATGGCGAGAAAGTGGCAGAAAAGGAGCTGCAAAATATAATGAATTTTTTATCATTGTAGAGAAATTTTCCATTTTGAAGTAAAAGGTTTTTCTCAACGTATTATAAAAATGATTCTGATGCAACTTTCTACATCAGAATTAAGAATAAAAAAGAAGTGGTGTAGAAGGACTCACCGCTTCTTTACAGAAAAATTTCAGGTGTTTTTTTAATGCTCCATATATCCGGATTTATAAAGCAAATCCAAAATGTAATCTTCTAATATATCTACTTGTTCCATTAGAATTGGCTCATTATAATTATCCATGCTAAATCCTCCTTGTGGATAATTGTATACAAGTATTATGGTACAATTATACACACGTATTATTAATTGTCAATGGAAAAATTAAAAATATTAAAGGAGTTATGATGTTTTCTGTCGAATAACTCAAATGTATTAAAGTTCGCAGCAAGGAGCAGCAGTATGCATAGAAGCCAACTTCTAAATACTAACTTACTTACATGGCTTTTGGTATGTAGTGCCATACTATTCATAAGCGGTTGTGATATTGGAGCTAAAACAGTTACAGCGGTAGCGGAAAAAGTATATGAAGAGTCCCCGAAAAAGGATTATTTAGCTCAGCCTTTTCAGAATCCCCAGGTTTACAATCCGCCTGTTGATGTAAAGGGCATATATCTCACTGGGTGGAAAGCTGGGCAAGAAAAAGAATTTGAAAAACTTTTGGAACTTGCAGACAAAACAGAGATTAATGCTATGGTTATTGATGTAAAAGATAATACCGGTAGGATGACCTATCGGTCAAACTTGCCGATGGTGAAAGAAATCAAAGCTAATTCTGGGCGAATACAAGACATCGATGCTCTGCTAAACACTTTAAAACAAAATGACATTTATGCCATTGCTCGCATAGTTGTCTTTGAAGATCCGATTCTGGCTAAAAATCGACCTGAATGGAGTATCAGGACTAAAAGCGGCAATTTGTGGACAACTCAAAAAGGATTGGGATGGGTAGACCCCTATAACAGGGATGTTTGGGATTATATTATTGATATAGCAGAGGAGGCTGCCCGAAAGGGATTTAATGAAATACAATTTGATTATGTAAGATTTCCTTCGGACGGTAATTTAAAAAATATTATTTACCCTTCCAATGACGGTAAAAGCCGAGTGGAAACAATATCAGCTTTTTTGGATTATGCCAATAAGCGGCTTAAGCCTTTTGGGATTTACACTTCAGCTGATGTTTTCGGGCTGGTGACAACTGCCGTTGATGATATGCTAATTGGACAAACTCTGGAGGAACTGGCGAAACACGTGGATTATATTTCGCCTATGGTATACCCTTCCCACTATTATGCAGGCTCTTACGGTCTTACTAACCCTAATGCAGCACCTTATGAAACTGTGTACCAAAGCCTTTACGATGCGGTAGAAAGGCTTGAAAAGATGGAAGGAATCAAGGCTGAAATCCGGCCTTGGCTGCAGGATTTTACCATGGGTTTGCCTCCATACGGAGCCAGAGAAGTACGTGCTCAGATAAATGCCACTTATGATGTGGGACTTTCCCAGTGGATTTTATGGAATCCTGCCAACAATTATACTGTGAAGGCGTTGGAGCAAAAACAATCTGAATGATTGACATCTTAAAAGTTTTGCGGTATACTCTATATAAATAGTAATCATTATCGATATCGGAGGTGTGTTATAATGGCAGTATT
>DUNY01000410.1 GCA_012839145.1 Thermoanaerobacterales bacterium | reverse complement strand
GAATCCTTGAAATCACCTGCTTAAGTTTGTAAAAAGTATAATCTGTCCATGATGCAACTTTAGCACTCTGTTCCTTTTTTCTGTCAAAAAATATATTAAAATCCTTGTCCAAAATGAATCGATCTCCAAGTATGAGTTTATCTTTATATACTTCATTCATAAATTCAAAAAACAGCCGATCGGTTTTCATTATGGAATATATGGCTATAAGCTTACTTGTTTGTATATCAGCATTTACCAACTTTTCCATAAAAAACCTATCAAGTGCCTTCAATCTAGTTATAACAGCTGATGCAATTTCTGCTTTTCTGGCATCAGTATTTACCTGGAATATATTGTCTGAAAGTGACTTATTACGAATTTGGTCTTCATCAAACCCTTGCAAAACAAGCCTTGCAGCTTTTTTCATCTCTATATACAAAAAGGATTGCGACTTAATTGCAGTCCTGTATCTCCAATTATTTCCCATTTTCTTACCTCATTTCGGGCCACTTTTATTTAATATTATTATAACATAGATGTGCTCAAAAGTAAGTAAAAAAGCCCCTCCCTAAAAAGTAAAGGAAGGGGGTTCCACTTTCAAATATTCAGCCCTGCAAATTAAGTACTAGGGTTTTGTTTTAAAACATTAATTATATCCTTAGCTGTAGGAGGACACCCCGGCACATTTTTTTCAAAACCTTTGGTACAATTTCCAACTCCTATACCTATACCTTTACCCTTAACTTTCTTATATCCTTGCCCTATGGAAACTTTCCCTTTTAATTTATTTAAAATTCCCTGTTCATTTAATCTGGCTAAAGCATGAATTAAACTGCCGTAGCATGCTGAGCAAGCATCCTTTTCCTCTACATATTTAGACAATCTTTCAATTTTCCGGGATTTAGGTATCTTTTTTGTATTATAATCTTCATTTAGTTGACAGATTTGGGTTTTTGAGGTCAGACAGCTTCCGACACCTATGCTCTCCGCTATTTTTATATATGATATTTCTTTGGGGTCGTACCCCATTAAACTTGCTACATAAGAATCTATCAAAACCGGATCAAAGCCCACAATAACTCGATCCATTTGTACAGGGTTTCCCCCTTCTTCAAAATTCAAATCTCCTATTAATCCATCTACAATTATTAAATCACTCTTGATAGCTTTATTAAGATATGCAATGGGTTTATGTAGTCCCATAGTGTGAAATCTTCTCTTTTCTTTATTTGGGATACAACCTTTTAAATTTTTTAAAGCACAGGTCATCTTAGTTTGACAGTGTCCCTTAAGTACCGGCATGTTTATTAGGTAATCTAATTTCAGCACTTCATTACAGATATTTAATTTTATGCCTTCTACAGAACACGCCTTATATGTATCTTTTTGCAAATCAATTAACGGAACATCATAAGTTTTAGAAATTTTTGTATATCCACATACTTCAAAGGCTCTTGAGGTTCGGTCTCCAACCCACGAACCCTCAACAATAACTATATTTTTAAATCCTTTTGATTTTAGGTATTCAATTACACCCTCTAATAGCTCCGGCGATGTAGTCGCTCCGGATGTAGAAGGCTTTGCAACTACTAAATTAGGTTTTATTCCTATGAGGGCATCCTTCTTTATATGACTTGCGATTTTTAGGCTTGATAAAACTTCCTTAATCATTACCTTGGGATTATCACCATATCTTACGTAGATTTTATCTTTC
>DUNY01000274.1 GCA_012839145.1 Thermoanaerobacterales bacterium | reverse complement strand
TTCGGTTATCTATTTTTTTGTCTCCGGCAACTAACACCATTATGTAACCATCTTTTACCTTGAAAACAAGGGACTTGGCTATTTCACCAGGTGTGACGCCAAGAGACTGGGCTGCCTTGTCCACCGTGCTGGTGTCCTCAAAAAACCTTATATTTACATCCATGTTTTTTGTTTTAAAATAATTTCTTACGGATTCCACAGACAAATGAAGTCACCTCTTGATTTTATTTTTATTTTGTTATGGGGTTGTACTTTATACAATTATATTCGGAATCTTCCAAGGATGCAACTTTGATAAATATGAATATTAGACTTTGTTCACGGGTATATTACACATGAAAAATATTTTCTCACAAGGAGGAATACATTATGGCAGCAAACTTTGGCGCCCATGAAGTAATGGAAATCCATGAAATCCTGTCAGACACCATTACCGGTATCAACACAGTTCAGTTATACAATGAGCATTGTAAAGACCCGCAGCTTAAGAATCTGGTTAATAAGCAGCAGGATTTCATGAGCAATGAATTTAACAATATGGTAAACGCTATACAACAGGAAGGTATAGGAGAAGCCGTTCCTTATCGGGCAAATATGAAATTTTCTCCCACTTATGGGCTTAGAAACCCATCACCCCAAACACCGAATCCCTCCGCCGGCCAAGTGGATGATCAGGATGTGGCCTCAGCTCTGTTAGGGATTCATAAGACCGGGGCTTGCAAGCGGTTGGCCGGGGCTCTGGAATGTTCTCATCCCAATTTAAGGCAGATGCTGATTCAAGGTGCCGTCAATTGCGCCGATCAAGCTTATGATGTCTGGCAGTATATGAACAGTCGTGGCTATTATCAGGTACCCACCATGCAGCAAAATACCACGGATACATTGATTAATACTTACCAACCGTCTACTCAAACTTACAGTTAAGCACTACCAGCCTGTTAAGTAAGAGGAATTGAAGCAACCGGATATGATATAAAAAGATGTCTCTCCAAGGACATTAAAAAGGAGCTTACTATCGCTCCTTTTTAATGTCCTTCTTTGGTAGAGGCGGTCTCTGACCGCTAGCTATTAGAACAACAATAGTCTTGCTTAAAATCATTTACCGTCATCTTCAACCTCAAAAGAGTTTCTACATGATGAATATTTTTGGAATGTTAGTATGAAAAGAAATGTGACAAGGAATGCTCAGAGTGTGTAAAAAGTCACAGTATTAAAGATGGTCAATATTGTCATCCTATGGTATCTGAGCGAAGTGAAGGATATCTAAGACTCTTCACTGCGTTCAGAGTGACATAAAGCATGAATTGGCGGGTTTTCACACAGTCTGTACTGTCCTTGTCGCATTTTTTTACTTTGTCATTTTATTTTATGCACGAGGGTCCTGGTGGAGTTTAAGATGGCCAGAAGGGCTACGCCTACATCAGCAAAAACCGCTTCCCACATGGTAGCTACTCCTACGGTTCCCAAGGTAAGAAAGACACCCTTAACTCCCAATGCAAATACTATATTTTGTATTACAATCTTCTTGGTATGTCTTGCTATCTTTATGGCTTCAGCCACTTTTGAAGGCATGTCCTCCATAATAACCACATCAGCCGCTTCAATGGCGGCATCAGAACCCAAGCCGCCCATGGCAATACCCACATCAGCCCGGGTTATGACCGGTGCATCATTGATACCGTCACCTACAAATACCGTTTTATGCCTGGCTCCATCTGTCTTCTGAATTTTCTCCAGTTTTTCCACTTTTTCTTCAGGCAGCAGTTCAGCATGATATCCGTCAAGATTAAGTTCCTTGGCAATCCGCCCGGCTGTATCTCGAGTATCGCCGGTCAACATAACTGTTTGTTTTACACCTAACTCTTTAAGCTCTTTTATGGCTTTGACTGCATCAGGGCGCACCTCATCAGAGATGGTTATATACCCAGCATGGACACCATCTACTGCTATGTGTACAACAGTTCCCACTGAATCTTCCATGCTAAGATCAATACCTTTATCTCTCAGCAACTTTTCATTTCCTGCTAATAGCTGTTTTCCATCTACTTTCACAGTTATTCCGTGTCCGGCAACCTCTTTATAGTCTTTTACCAAAGATTCATCGACAATACCCTCGTAAGCTTCCAAAATCGATTTGGCTATTGGGTGATTTGAATGGACCTCAGCATAAGCTGCAAAGCGAAGTACATCTTGCTTCGAATAACCATTCTCAGCCTTCACATCAGTAACTTTGAAGACTCCTTTTGTAAGGGTACCGGTCTTGTCAAAGACAACAGCGTCCACATTGGTCATGGCCTCCAGGAAGTTAGCACCTTTGACCAGGATTCCACGACGGGAGGCTCCCCCGATTCCGCCAAAATATCCCAGTGGGATCGATACTACCAGAGCACAGGGACATGATATAACCAACATGGTCAATGCTCTGTAGAGCCATTTGCTAAAACTCTGCCCGGTGAAAACCAGCGGGGGCACAAAGGCTATGGCAAGGGCTGTAAACACCACCGCCGGAGTATAGTATCGTGCAAATCTTGTAATGAACTGTTCAGTTTGAGCCTTGCGGGCAGATGCATTCTGAACAAGACTCAATATCTTTGAAACTGAAGATTCGCCAAAAGTTTTCTCTACTTTTACCTTCAACAATCCATGGCTATTTACCATACCCGCCATTATTTTTTCACCGGGACTTACACTACGGGGAACCGATTCACCGGTAAGGGCTGAAGTATCCAGATAAGAGGTGCCTTCCAACACCTCCCCGTCCAATGGTACCTTTTCCCCTGGTCGCACCACTATGGTTTCACCAATTCCTACTTTCTCGGGAGAAACCCGGCTTATTCCATCATGGGTCATCAGATTTGCATAATCAGGTCGGATATCCATAAGGTCTGTAATGGAACGGCGAGATCTCGCTACCGCCAAAGCCTGAAAATATTCACCTACGGAATAAAACAGCATGACACCAACGGCTTCCGGCAGCTCATGAATGGCAAAAGCTCCTACAGTAGCCAGAGTCATGAGGAAGTTTTCATCAAATACCTGCCCTCTGATAATATTGCGAATAGCGGCTTGGACCACTTCGCGCCCTGCCAAAAGATATGCCACAAAAAACAACCCATATTCCAATATCTCATAAGTGCCATGAAGTCTTGGGGAAAATGCCACTCCGAGTCCTAAAAATACTGCTGATAAAATAATATTGTAAAGTTTGGTTTTTAGCATGCTCATACCATTCTGGACGGAGCTGTCTTTTCTATCTGAAACCGAGTTTTCAGGAACAAGTTTCACATGTGGCTCCACCTTTTGAAGTACCTTTGCAACATCCTCCTCAAAATCCGGCTTTATATCAATGGTTCGGGTTGAAAAGTTCACCGTTACATCTGATAAACCTTCAACTTTTTTTAATTCGCGCTCGATTTTGGCCGCACAATTAGGACAATCTAAGCCTTCTAATTCGTATATCATTATTATCCCCCTTTACATCTATATCATTTATCAATTGTTTCATTTCTACATTTGAATAATTGTTCAATTGTTGTGCTGTTATTATTTTATCATGGGGATTAAAAAAAGACAATAGTATTTTGACAGTCAAAGGTATAAAAAAGTCAAAAGACTCATTCTGACACGTATGTAGTAGTTCAAAATGAGTCTTTATAAAATACAAATTATATTCAAGTTAATTCTTGTAACAAGTAGAATGATTTTTAGTATAGAAACTCTCCTGAGGTAAAGATAACGGTAAATGATCCCTTTTAAGCAAGTTCGTTGTCATTCTTTAGCTTGAGACAGACGTTAGGGGCAGCGTGCAGAACACGAGCAATGGGCAGGACGCCGAATTTGTCCGTGAGCCCCTGCGCTGTCAAAGAACTACGCAGCCAGGACTATTAGATTACACGTTATGTCTGAACTTTTTACTTGTTTGATTAATAGATCTTAATAGCATTGACCGATCTTTCAATCTTTTAAGTTCTCTCCTATTTTTCTCCCAAATTCTTTACATTCCTTCTTACTTTCATCATCAGGATTCCAAAGTGCTCTTATGCCTTCATCCATTATTTCAAAACCAGCTTTTTCCAGTTCTTCGGTTATTAACTTTACTGATTCCCCACTCCAGCCATATGTTCCGAAAGCTGCTGCCCTTTTGTTTTTAAAACCAATACCTCTGAGCACCCCTAAAATACCTCCTATTGAATGGAGTACAACCCTGTTTACTGTAGGGGACCCCATGAGGATGGCCTTAGATTTGAAAGCTTCAGTAAGGACATCATTGGTATCTGAACGGGCACAATTAAATAGTTTTATTGTGATGTCTTTATTAACTTCCTTTATCCCA
>DUNY01000296.1 GCA_012839145.1 Thermoanaerobacterales bacterium | reverse complement strand
GTCAGCGTTGCGGAGTATAAAAGCATTCAGAAATCCTGCCATCTCTAGGCTGGTCTTCAATCCAGCGGGATAAACGGGACGTATCTCGGGAACCCCGTTTGTTACAGTGAGTAGGGATTTTAGCTCATCCTTTGGAACCGAGAGGGCACCACCTATTAATGCCAGAATTGTATCCAACAGCCGGTACTTAGCCTCAGTTATGGTACTGGGATTAAGCCGATCATAAGGAATGTATAATCCCGCACCTTGTAAATCTGTTACCTGCATAATTTATCCTCCTCGTGTTTTCCTTATTCACTTCAACACCGTACTCCACGTTAGAAAAGCCACTCCCCTAAGAACAGAGTCGTAGTTTGCTTTAGCTTCTTATTGCCGTCATAGACTCGTTCTCTTCCTACCCACTTGTATAAGCACCACAGGGATGCTATCCATCTTTTGACACCGCTGTTGCGTTTACCATACAGTAGTAAATTGTCTAGACCAAAGAAGTTCTTTAGTTGGAAAAAGAACACTTCTTAACTTATACAAATCAGGCTAACTATTTCAAGGAATATATGTATTAGAGATCTAAGCCGTTTCTTTTTTTATAAAGCTTTACTACCCAAGGGGCAGAAAATATTAATACTATGATAATCCATATAATGATACATATAGTACTGCTAAAAAATATTTTTGGATCATTTTGAGATATACTTATTGCTTGAATGAAACTACTTTCAGCAATAGGACCCAAAACTATTCCAAAAAGAAATGGTATTAAAGGATAACGATATACTTCCAAAAAGACCCCAAGTAAACCAAATACTAATAATAAATACATATCAAATATAAATAGTCGTTCCCCAAACGCACCTATCAAACATAATACTGTCAATATCGGTACCAAAGTAGCACTTCTAACCGTTGTTATTTTCGAAAATCCTAAATTATATATCATGCCTATAGGTATTATCAGAAATCCTGCCAGAAATAGAGTTATTAAAAAACCATAAATCATAGTGCTATGGTCTCTAACAACATTAGGCCCAGGTATAATTCCATGTAACGTCAACATTGATAGCATTATAGCGGTTGTTCCGCTTCCTGGAACACCTAGAGCAAATGTCGGAATCATTGCTCCACCGGTAACTCCATTGTTTGATGCCTCAGACGCTATAACTCCTTCGATATTACCTTTTCCAAAAGAATCGGGGTCTTTTGACCAGGCAGAGGCCCAACCATAGCTAATAAAAGTGGCAATTCCTGCTCCAGTGCCGGGTACAGCGCCAATAAAAGTTCCTATGAACGAAGCCATTAACACATTAAACGGTCGCTTAATTGTTGCCATTACTCCATCAAACATACGAGAAAAGCTGCCTATTTTTTTAGCTTCCTCAGCTGAAACTTCAACAATATATTCTGTTTGGCTTAGACTAAGTAATGTAGGGATAGCAAATAATCCAATTAGCGTAGGAATTAAAGGCATCTTATCATACAATTCAATTGCACCAAAAGTTAAACGGGGGATACCAAAGTACGGATCTGCAGGCATAGCGGCAACTAAAAAACCTAAAGCACCAGATAATATGCCCTTCTTTGGGTCATCCCCAACAACACTAGAAATAATAGAAATTCCCATTAAAGCTAGTAAAAACATTTCAGCAGGTCCAAAACCAAGCGCAAGTTTTGCCATTGGAATTATTACGAAAACTGCTATGATTGCAGATATCATTGTCCCTGCACTAGAAGCCATAATTGAAGCACCAAGAGCAATATCAGCTTTACCTTGTTTAGCCAGTGGATATCCATCTAAAGCTGTAGCTGCTGCCTGAGCAGTCCCCGGAACTTTAAATAGAATTGCCGGAACAGCACCACCATACTGTGCACCTGCGTATATTGCCCCCATAAACACAGTAGCATTACCAGTACTCATACCTATAGTAAGAGGCAAAGAAATAGCACATGCATTTCCTGAAGTAAAACCAGGCAAACTCCCAGCTATCATTCCAAATATTAAACCAGCTAATAATATTAGCAATGTATCCAACGCAAAAACAAACTTTAATCCTTCGAATAATAATTGACTTATTTCCACGCTTTTTAACCCCCTTTTTATGACTGACTACTCATGCTTGCCATACAATTTTAATGGCACTAAAATAGAAAGCCTTTAGGTAAGTCTAAATTTAGCCATAATGCAAACAATCCATATATAACGGCTGTTGTTATAATAGATTGTGGTATTGAATATTTTAAATTTTTCATGCCTAGATAATACGAAAGCAAAAATATGTATAAAAAAGTCGAAATCCAAAAACCTAAAATCTGACTTATAAATATAAAGATCACAGCTGATACAAATATTATAATTCTTTTTTTATAATGCTTCCAGGAACCTGAGGTTAGGCTCTTTCTTTCTTCTGCTAATTTAGAGAGTTCTTTCTTTGTTTCAAAAATAGTTCCAATTATATTCCATAAAATTGCAATACCTAAGGCTCCCATTACAAAATTGGGGTAAATTAAAGCCTTAGACTGAGAGACGTTTCTTGAAGAAAAATAATACAATAAAAGAAACAGACTGCATAAAAATAAAAAAGCTAGTTTTTTGATATAGTAAATCCACTGATTTTTTAACAATCATAAAACTCCTCTCTGATTGTTTTGTAGTTATGGGCAATTTTTCATTAGATAAAGTTATAAATACAATAACAGTGGCTGGTTCTCCTGCAGTTACCTACAATGTCTTACGCAGTATTTCCTCTTATTTTCATAGTTTCACCTAATGTATATAAAGGTGGGGAGCAGGTTTCCCTCTCCCCAGATGCTGACTCTGAGGTTAAACCCCGACATCTCAATTCTCTCTCTCTTCTACCTCCTCTTGGAAGTAATGCAGAAAGCCACGGTAACTCTCTATATTGTCATAAAAATAATTTGTCATTTCCTCATGATTCATATAGTTCCAATGTTTGTCTCTTCCAAGTTCCCCCAATTCATTTTGGAACTCAGGATTATTAATTGCCCTTTCAAAAGCTTCTGCTAAAAATTGATATCTTGCAGGGTACTTTTCTTTTAATTCAGCTGGGGCAAGTATGAAATCTATGGTCCCACAATTTTCTTTTCCTATACCTGGCAATACTTCAGCCACTGTAGGAACATCACCTATTATTTCTTTCCAGTTGTTTTCTTCCCAATGCACTGCTAGTACTTTTCTACTATCTGCAATGTGTTGAGATGAAAATAATGAAGCATGATTTACATCAACATGTCCACCCGCTAAAGCAAGTCGTGCAGGGGAACCACCACCAAAACTCACAATATTAAGGTCAATACCTGCTGCTTCTTCTATCAGTCTAAATCCTAAATAATTATCACCTGTCGCAGTACCAACACTAGCAGTAATTTCGCCTGGTCTATTCTTTGCATCTTCAATAAATTCTTCAAGTGTGTCCCAAGGTGCATCATCTCTAACTTGAATTACAGCAGCATCTCGCGTTAACCCTGCTAACATGCAAATGTCGTCTGGTTCAAACATCCCTTCCATCGTAAGCAGCCCAACCTCATTGTGAGGAGAACCACCCATTCCAATAGTATAACCGTCGCCATCACTTTCACTTACTAATTTGGGGCCCATCATTGATGCCGCCCCCGGTCGATTATCTATCATGATAGGCACTCCCAATTCCTTTTCCAGATATGGTTGTAAATACCTCATATTAGTATCTGCTCCACCTCCAGCAGGAGTATGAACTATTACTCTTATTGGCCTTGCGGGAAATTCTTCATCTTCTACAATAGCATCCTCCGTTTGATCCGCTGGACCAGTACTATCCGCTTGACATCCTATTAGAATACCGCCAATAATTATACACACTAACACCAATAAAACTAAACGAAATTTGAATATTTTTTTATACATGAATATCACCTCCACTTTTTTATGAAAACTACTACCGAATAATTGATGTGTTTTAAAACAAAATTGATTGAGATACATCACCTCCTGAAACTAGTTGCAAAAAAACGATGAAGGCAAACCAGTTATTATCATACGGCTGGTTTAGGTTATTGCTTACAAAATCTAGCGCATGCTTGATTAACTGGAATGCCTCATTTACGGAAATCCAGTCGAAAAATTTGGGTTTTAAGTAACTGGTTTCCCTTTATCTATCACTACTTTTCCATCTATTGATACTGTGGGTTTTAGCATAATAGCGTCAAGGTGTGTTTTACTAAATGTGTTTCCAAATAAATTTTTATTGTTGCCAAGAGCAATATGAATAGTACCTAATTTGTTTTTAAACTCTTGAACATTATGAACAACACAAGCTGCCGGATTTGTTCCAAAGGCAAATTCACCGATATTATATGAGTTCGAATCTCCTGAGGTTTCCAGCAACTCACGTAACTGATTTGCTTCTACTCCACCAGTTATCTCAACCACATTCCCTTTTTTGACTTTAAGAACAATGGGTTCTTGCAGCAATCCTATTTCATGCATAGCAGCATCAATCACTGCAATCCCTTCAGCTGTGCCCTCAACTGGCGCACAAGCAGCTTCACCGCTAGGAATACCTGCCGAATTACTAACTTCATCCATTCTTCCATCTAAAGCAAGAGCTTTACGTCCTTTAATACTAAAGGTTAAATCCGTACCGGCTTCTGATGTGATATGAACTGTATTACCCTGATTTATTGTATCAGCATATTTTGAAGTAAGGTGATAAAGTTCTTCAAAATCAGCTGTTATAGATCCCTTCAAGAGTGTTTCAGTGGTTATTCCTCCCATTGCTAGATATCTTATGCCCATATCTCTCGCACTCTGCACCGCACGAGTACGTGAGACTGGTTTAGAAGTTGCTGCTATAAGTAGGTCTGATTCTTTAATGGCGCT
>DUNY01000105.1 GCA_012839145.1 Thermoanaerobacterales bacterium | reverse complement strand
TGCAGCAATGATGGTGGTAGGCCTATGTTATAGGGGGGTTTATGTCCATGATTGCCTCCTTAACAGCGGAAGTCTACGGCACTAAAAACTTACCTGTTAATTTTGGCATCATGTTTCTGGCCTTTGGAGTTGCAGCCTTTATAGGACCGCGTTTAGCAGCTATTATCAAAGTTGCTAACCAGGGAGATTATTCTCAGGCTTTTATGGTGGCTGGCATATTGAGTATAGTAGGCATTGCATTCACTATTATAACTATGTACATAAATAAGCGGGAAACTTTACAACACCATTTATCGGAGAATTAGACAAAGTAAAAACATAAAACAAACAATCTAAGTAGATTATAGGAACATATAAAATGAGCAATAATACCAAAATTCAACAGCCTTAATCTAGCAATTATATATCGGTAATCTTGCCGTTTATTTTAAAAATTCCAGGCCTTTATATAACTAAGAATATAATGTCAAGTCTTAAGAGGATTGCAAGTCCAAATCGTATTGACATTGAAGCAATACTTATATATACTGAAAACGTAACTTGTATATACATTTAAACACAAACTTCAGTTGTAGTGGTAAAAGTATTTTATTATTAAAGATTTGAAGGGGGTTTTAATGTGACTGATTGGAAGCACCTTACTCAAGCTGTAGGAGAGCTTGAAGAAGAACAGACACTAAAAATCTTAGAAAATTTCATCGCCTTAAACCCAACAAAAGAACAGGCTCAAATGGCCATTGCAGCATGCCAGGATGGTATGAGTATCGTAGGTAATAAATTTGAAGAAGGGGAATATTTTGTAGGTGATCTGATTTTTGCAGGAGAATTATTGACCCAATCTATTGAAAAGTTAAAACCCATTATCGGCGGCATGAGTGACAAAAAAGTTGGCACTATAGTGTTGGGAACAGTTCATGGAGATTTACATGACATTGGAAAAAACATATTCCGAAGTATGGCTGAGGCATCAGGGTTTGTGGTACATGATCTAGGAATTGACCAACCGGCAAGTGCATTTGTGGAAAAAGCAAAAGCCCTAAAACCGGATATAATCGGCATGAGCGGTGTGCTAACTCTTGCTATAGATTCAATGAAAGATACAGTGGATGCTCTTAATAATTCAGGATTAAGAGAAAGTGTAAAAATAATAATAGGGGGCAATCCTGTAACAAAAGAAGCCTGTGATTATGTAGATGCAGATGCATACACAACTAATGCAGCTGAAGGTGTTAAAATATGTCAGGGGTGGGTGAGTTAGAATGACTGATGTTAAAGCATTGCAGCAGGAAAGAATTAAAATCTATCATGATATTTATGATAATAGAATTCCCAAAAGAGTACCTGTTGACATAAATCTTACCTTTGAATTCCAAACTCTATCCGCCGGCCTGAATTTAAGTGAAGTTATGTGGAACCCTTCCTTGATAGAAGATGCCGTTGATAAAATATGTCAAACTGTATACTCAGATAAATGTCCTTTTGGAGGGACCCAGAGATATCCTTCCTTTTATCAAATTCTAAAGTCCCAATCCTTTAAACAAGCATCAAACGGATTTATTCAACATCCTGAAGTAGCTGGAATGCTGCCGGAAGATTATGATTACCTAATAGAAAAACCATACGACTGTATTCTTGAAAGAATCATACCAAGGCAATATAAAGCTTTCAATCTTGAGGATCCGGTAAATACTGCTATTAGCTTTACAAAAAGTATATTGGCTTATCAAAATGACAATGCACAGGTAGAAGTCATTATAAATAAAATGGTGGAGAAATACGGATATAGTCCTGGTGGTCGGTATACCGGAGGTATTACATCTGCACCTTTTGATTTTTTAGCTGACCAACTTAGAGGTTTTAAAGGAATCAGCATGGATATAAGAAGAATGCCTGAAAAAGTGGCAGCTGCTTGTGATGCACTATATCCGATAGTTTTCAAAAGGGGACTGCCGGCTCAGATTTCCAATTATGGTGATGTGTTCATCCCGCTGCACATGCCCACATTTATGAGAGAAAAGGATTTTGCCAAGCTGTGGTGGCCCAGCTTTAAGAGAATGGTGGATGAATATGCATCAATGGGAATCCACTGCCGAATATTCTGTGAAGATGATTGGACAAGATACCTTGATTATTTATACGAATTACCTACTAACACTAGAATTATGTTTGAGTATGGTGATCCAAAACTCATTAAAGAAAAACTGGGGAAAAAGCATATAATTATGGGTATGTATCCTATTATGAGCATGAAAACCAAATCTAAAGAAGAATGTGTGGATGAAGTGAAAAGATACATAGATATTCTTGCTCCGGGTGGCAAGTATATATTTGGTTTTGATAAAAGTCCCTTATTCTTTACCGACGTAAAAATGGAATGCCTCTGTGAGGTTACTGAAACCGTTAGAAATTATGCTGTTTACAGCAATTCCGGTGAAACTGCCGGTATGAAGTTTAATAAAGAGGATTATAAAGCTAAGCCTTCAAGAAAGCTTGAAAGTAAGTACTATAAGACATGGGAACAATATAAGGCAGTAAATCCGGAGGTATCGGATTTCGGACGGGAAAAACTCCAGAACCTTGAGGAAACACTGTTTAAATATATAACCTCTCTTCTAATATAGCAATTAATTGGTATAACATGCCCGGTCTTGTTTTAGGGAGAGGTGCCGTTATCCTCACCACACCGGAACCAAATTTTAACAATTAACGATAAAACAATAACCACTAGGATAAGGATCTTTGTTGCATTATTTTGT
>DUNY01000355.1 GCA_012839145.1 Thermoanaerobacterales bacterium | reverse complement strand
TTACCGGGTATGAAACTGGATAGATTTTTCCCCGATGAAAAAGACAAACTCCTGGTAGCCTTCACCGAGAAACGCTCTAAACGACAAATTCAAGAGCTTTTAAAAGTACTGGGGGTGAGCTAGATGAAAGGAGTTCCGCTGATTTTTGAAAAGTCAAAGACCGGAAAAGAGGGTTTTCGGTTAAATACACCTGAAGTGCCGGAAATTGATTTATTCCAAACCTTGGGCGAAGATATTGTAAGGGATGAAGTGGACTTACCCGAAGTATCGGAACTGGATGTAATACGCCATTACACCCAGCTTTCCCGAATGAATTTCGGAGTCGACAACGGCTTTTATCCTTTGGGTTCCTGCACCATGAAGTACAACCCGAAAATAAACGAAGAAGTGGCAGCAATGCCCGGATTTACTCAGCTTCATCCCTATGCACCGGAAGAGCTTTCCCAGGGCACTCTTGAGATTATGTACCATGCACAAAACCTCCTTGCCCACATCACCGGTATGGATTATTTTACACTACAGCCTGCTGCCGGTGCCCACGGAGAACTTACCGGCATACTTATCATAAAAAAATATTTGGAACACAAAGGTCAAAAGCGCACAAAAATTATCGTGCCTGATTCAGCCCACGGCACCAACCCGGCTTCCGCAAGCCAAGCCGGATTTGATGTCATAAAGGTCAAATCCGATGATGAAGGCCTGGTTGACATAGAAGCATTAAAAACACTGGTAGATGAAGATGTGGCAGCACTCATGCTGACAAATCCAAACACCCTGGGCCTTTTTGAAAAAAACATATTTGAAATCTCCAAAATCCTTCACAACAAAGGAGCACTGTTATATTACGACGGAGCAAACTTAAATGCCATCATGGGTATCGCACGCCCGGGCGATATGGGTTTTGACGTAGTTCACCTAAATCTGCACAAGACTTTTTCTACACCCCACGGAGGCGGTGGACCCGGCTCCGGAGCAGTGGGTGTCAAGGCCTTCTTAAGAGATTTCCTGCCAAAACCCTTGGCAGCCAAAAAGAACGATATGTACTGTCTTGATTATGATATACCACACAGTATAGGTAAAATCCACGGTTTTTACGGAAACTTGGGAGTGGTTCTCAAGGCCTACGCCTATATTAGAAGTCTGGGAACCGCAGGCTTAAAAGAAGCCAGTGACATTGCCGTGTTAAATGCAAATTATTTATTGAAAAAAATTAAAGATATATTTGATGTACCTGAAGATATTCTGTTTAAGCATGAATTTGTAGTAAGCTGTACAAACTGGAAGGAGAAATTCGGCGTAAGAGCCTTGGATGTGGCCAAACGACTACTGGATTATGGCTTTCATCCACCTACAATCTATTTTCCACTGATAGTTGATGAGGCTCTCATGATAGAGCCGACCGAAACCGAGAGCAAAGATACCTTGGATGCATTCGCCGATGCCCTTAGAAAGATTTATGAAGAAGCCAAAGAAACGCCGGAGCTTTTAAAAAATGCACCTCATGATACTCCGGTAGGGCGAGTTGACGAAGTTAAGGCTGCCCGAGAGATGAAACTCATATACCAAGAATAGATTTCCGCCGAAGGCTTATATTGAAACATTCAGGTTCGAGGGAAGCCTTCGGTTTTTACTCATCCTTACTAATGTCCATACCGCTCTGCCATGACTCACGAAGAAGCGGTGGCTGAACTGGAAAGATATTTTGGAACTCAGTTTGACCCCAATTTAGTTGAAAGCTTCCTCATGGTTCCTAAAGAAAAAAGTTTAATCGCATAAAGAATAACGCGGGAGCGTTTCGCTTGAAACGACCCGTGTTTTTTTTACTTGAGCTTCGAAAAATTACAAGAATTGTTCCGCATATTGACAAAATTATCCTTTTGCTAGTATAATATAATCAGTAAATTTGTAGTAATATAAAATATTTTGACGAAAAATGTAAAAAGGAGGGACAAAATGCCCCCCCCTATTGAATTCTTTGGTACAAGCTGTCATCAATTCGGCAATCCTCTTTACAATTTACGGTTATTTATACTTTCAAGAAAAAAGGAATTATTTACGTATCTGGACACTGGGTTGGCTTTTCCAATCTTTGAGATTCCTGTTTGAAATATGGTTATTGCACAACAGCGTACCAATTTTAAGGTTCTCTATAGATATATTGAATCTTCTCAGTGCCTACATGATCGTACATGGGACATTTACCTTCATTAATAAAAAAACACCTGGAAAATTAGGATATTTGGTGGCGTTAAACCTACTGTGGATTCCGGTGGCGTTTTTCATTGAAGCACCTTTTTACCTGGAGGTTTTACCCACTTTTTTATTAACAGGCATAATATATATGTGGACTGGTATAGCTTTTATAAAAACAATCGGCACTGCAGGAATTGCAAAATACATAACAGGTTTTACATTTATATTGTGGGGTATACATAAGACCAATTACCCCTTTCTAAAGCCTATTCCTGAGATAGCCTATTGGGGATTTTTTGCAACTTCCGTTTTTGAAATAATAGCAGCTTTAGGAATAATGCTAGTCCACTTCGAAAGGGCAAAACAGGAAGAGCAAATATCCAAAGAAGAGCTGAGACAGCAGCATGAACGATTCAGAGTCACCTTCGAAAGCATTGGTGATGGTGTGATTACTACAGATGTAAAAGGTTTTGTAGAGTTCATGAATCCGGTTGCTCGGGAATTGACGGGATACAGTGAGTCAGAAGCCGTAGGTAAGCATATAAGTCAAATATTTCATATCATAAACGAATACACCGGAGAACCGGCAGAAATCCCCATAGAAAAAGTAATTCGAGAAGGAATTGTAAAAGGTCTTGCCAATCACACCGCCCTTATTCGAAAGGACGGCACTATGGTTTCCATTGCTGATTCAGCAGCACCCATAAGAAACGGCGTCGATGAAATCGTAGGCGTGGTCATGGTGTTCAGAGATATAACTGAGCAAAGAGAAGTGGAAAAATCCAGAGAACAGCTGGCTTTTATAGTTGAATCCTCTCATGAGGCCATTTTCAGTTTAGACTTGAAGTATCGAATTAAAAGTTGGAACCAAGGCGCTGAAAAGATTTACGGATATAAAGCCGAAGAAGTCCTAGATAAATCCGCATATATTTTAGCTCCCGGTGAGCGTCACCATGAATTGGACGAATACATATCAAGAGCTCTCCATGAAAAAAGTCCAATATATTATGAAACCGTTCGCCTGCACAAAGACGGTAGCAAAGTGGATTTAATGATATCAATATCCCCTGTATTTGATGATTATGGGAGTATTTTGGGCATATCTGTCATTGCCCATGACATATCTGACCGTATTCGATCTCAGGAAATGCTGAAACGCTATAAAATGCTTTCAGACAGCACTACGGATATAATACTTTTTGTAGGATATCCCGATGGTAGGATAATAGAAGCCAACCAAGCCGCTGTTAAGGCTTTCGGTTATGAAGCCCAGGAGCTTCTCAGCTTAACTATTCATGACTTAAGGGATGAATCCGACATAGAAGACATTGAATCTCAGATGAAAAAAGCCTTGAAAGGCATAAGATTTGAAACCATACATCGCCGTAAAGATGGGAGCACTTTTCCCGTTGAAGTGAACTCCGTAGGCGGTATATTGCAAGGTCAACAGGTGCTTCTCAGTATTTGCCGGGATATTACTGAGCGTAAGCGTTTTGAAGAGCAGCTCAAATACATAAGCAGACATGACCACCTAACGGGATTGTACAATAGAATGGTGTTTGACGAAAAACTAATCCAATTGGAAAAAGACCCTCCATATCCTTTCGCTGTGGTAATTTGTGACATCGACGGTCTGAAGATGATAAACGATACTTTCGGCCATGAGGCAGGAGATCGTTTTATAAAAGCCGCTGCCAACAATATAAAAAAGACTGTAAGGAAACAGGATTTTCTAGCAAGAACGGCAGGAGATGAATTTGCCATAATAATGCCATATACAGATAAGAATACAGCTGAAAAAATCATTGAAAAAATCCGCAAAACTACCAAAAAATGCAAGGAGCACCGACTTCCCATACCATTATATGTATCCATCGGTTATGCCATGGTAGATGATGAAAATACCAACATCAAGGAAGCCCAAAAAACTGCAGAGAACAATATGTATCGTGAAAAACTTCATCATGGAAGAAGTAAAAAAAGCAGTATAATAAAAACACTTGTGAAAATGCTGGAAGCTCGAGACATAATTACACAAGGCCATTCTCACCGAACGGAAAAACTTGCAGTAAAGCTGGCTCAGATGATGAATATGAATCAGCGGCAAATTGACGATATAAAACTTCTTGCCATGTTCCATGATATAGGTAAAGTGGGAGTACCTGACAACATACTGTTTAAGAAAGGCCCTCTAACTTATAATGAAAGATTGAAAATGCAGCGTCATACGGAAATTGGTCATCGCATTGCCGTATCATCTCCTGAACTGGCCCATATATCTGACTGGATATTGCTGCACCACGAGTGGTGGGACGGCAATGGATATCCTCTGGGCATAAAGGGAGAGGAAATACCACTGGAATGCCGCATTCTTGCGATAGTGGACGCTTATGACGCAATGACAAAAAACAGGCCTTATCGCTCTGCCATGAGCCACGAAGAGGCCATAGCTGAACTTAAAAGATGTGCCGGAACCCAGTTTGACCCTTCTTTGGTGGAACTGTTTCTAAAGGCTTTGGAAGAAGAGGCCGAGACCGCATAATAGGGTGACAGGGGACGGTTCTGTGACACCTAGTCCAAGGTGTCACAGAACCGTCCCCTGTCACTTCAAATCAACTTTTAGTTACTTCCGGTTACTTCGTAAACACATGGTCACCGATCCGGTAAATTACCGGCTTTGAAAGCAGCCATGTATTTGATATCTTGTATGGGTTAAAGAAGAACAGAGCTCCTCCAGTAGGATCCATACCACCTAAAGCTGCATCAACAGCTTCGTATGAGTCACTGCTGGGAGTTACGGAGAAAAGTCTTCCATCCAGCACCGGTTCAAATTGATATGCTCCTATTTCATCCACATGGTATATGACATTTTTAACGGTGTTTGGGAATTTATCACTTAGAACCCGATTTACCACCACAGCACCAACGGCAACCTTTCCCATGTATGGTTCGCCTTCAGCCTCAGCTTCAATCAGCCTTGCCAAAAGGACCCTTTCCTCCTGAGTATGATACACCCCTGTGCCGTATTTTATGTATTGTCCCCGATTAACACCTCCTCTGGAAGGCAAGTCTGCAGGTCTTTGCACCGACGAGGAGGTTTTTGAAGGAATTAGGAGCTTCATCCCTGCATAAATCTCATTTCCCCAAAGCCCGTTAATGGTTTTCAAGTCTTCTATGGATACACCATAATCTTGAGAAATCCAATAAAGGGTATCTCCCCAGTTTACAGTTAACTGCTGATAAGGACTTTTCTGAGGGACATACAGGGTTTGTCCCGGCCAAATATCGTCGGAATAAAGGCCGTTTAAATCCTTCAGTTCCCATACGTCTATGCCAAAGCTTTGACTGATAAGGTAAAGAGTGTCGCCGGGTTTTACCGTGTATTTTTCCGGAATGAGCAAAACTTGTCCCGATGTTATGTAATCCGAATATAGGGAATTGTTTTGCTTTACCTTATCTACCGGAATTCCCGTAATCCGGCTTAGGGAGTATAGGGTGTCCCCAGGTTGTACAGTAATAACTTTAGCTTCGGCCCTTCCTGAAAGTATAATCAGAAAGGCAAACAAGAAGATTGCCATATTCACTTTTCTAACAAAATGCACCAACTATCATCCCCTTTCTTGGCATGATTATACTATAAGTCCACTGTCTATTTCATCAAGTAAAATTCACCAAAGAAGTATATGGAAAAAAACAAGCCGCCGGGTGCAATTTTTCCCAGTTACCCGGCGGTTTAACTTTTACGTTACTTTTTAAAATTCATTATAAGCTTTCCTTTTTCAGTGCTTATAGATGTTATCTTCAAATCATAAGGCAGGGGCGGCGGTGTGAAAACCATATCATAATCTGCCATCAACTCCTCAATAACTTTTGCCGGTAGCGTTACACCGCTGAACATCAGCCTTATGGGGGTGAATTCAATTTTTTGTTCATCAGTCAAATGCAGACTACATGTTATAGAATATACAGGGTTATCGCTGTCAGGCTTTTTTTCCGTAACTGCAATGCCTTCAGTATCAAAGGTGAAAAATACATCCTTTAAATTATCATCCTCTGACAGCAAGGTTTTTGTGACACTGGTGTCAAAAAACTCAGCTCGAGCTGTCATGGCAAAATAATTGACTTTGAGGTCATCGGGGGTTAACTTGGACCATGGAAGTGATGATAAATTCTTCAAAAGATAATCCAGTGAAGGCAAAGATTCCTGCCAATCCTCACTTATTTCTTCCAAAAATGCCGTATCTTTAAGTATAAGTCTTGCATGTCTAAGTTCTTTTTGTTTTTGAGTAATAGTTTCAGTTATTTTTTCAAGAGCTAGTTTGGCCTGTTTCTCTAATGACTGGATTTCCCGCTGTTTTTCCATAATGCTTCTTTCCTCCTGTTTCCTATGAGTAATAAGAGCTTTAGTTTCAATGATTATATTATTATAGTATTCCATAAAGAACATGATGTTGTCGAAACGTCGGAAAAATTCTCCCAGATCCTCAGCTCCCACCAACACTGAAAGCATATTACCCACACCGCCCTTAAAGGAAAACACAATCCAGTGAGAAAGTTCATTTTGTCGCTCTTTAAAACTGCTGTTTAATACTGAAAGCTCATTTTGCTTTACCTCAAGTTCCTTCCTGAGCTCATTATTCTGAAGGGTAAGCTTCTCAATCTCATTTTTTAGAGCCAAAATCCTGGCATCCAAAGTGAGGATTTCCTCTATAAGCCGCTGCTCCACATCCGGTACTTGCGCTCCCGGGGCAACCCCTGAAAATATTGAATTGAAAATAAAAATGACTACAATCATAAAAAAAAGCCCTCTAGCAGTTCGCATCTTATTCCTCCCTACCGGAACAAGCACCATATTTATAATAGTTTATTCTACAAAAACCGGAAATATCCTCTAAAGGACATACATGACACAAAAGCAGCGGTGGCAGAGAAGGTGACAGGGGGACGGTTCTCTGTCACCTATATCACCCAAGAAAGTGAGAGCTATCCCCAGGTGACAGGGGACGCAGGTGACAGGGGACGTACCCTTTGTCACCCAGCATGTCAGCTAGCAGGGATCCCGTCATCCCGAATCCAGTATGGATCCCGTCAGCCTAAGTGTAGCGAAGAATCTGAGAGAAAGCTCCTCTGTTACCGTCTTTACAATCATCCACAATTGCTAGATTTTGATTATGTAGTGTATAATTGAAGTATAGTTTTTAGTGGGGAGTGAAATCAAATTGAACATACAGGAAATAAAAAATACGGCACGAGAGAAGATGAAAGGTTATTGTCATGTATGTAAGTTTTGCAATGGAGTAAGCTGCGCCGGTGAAGTTCCCGGAATGGGAGGCATAGGCACCGGCTCTTCTTTTACATCAAATATCGAAGCACTGGCAAAAATTAAGCTCAACTTAAGAACAATGCATAACGCCAAAGACCCGGATATTACTACAGATATTCTGGGAGTGAAGCTTTCCATGCCCATTCTTTCAGCTCCGGTTACAGGTTCAGAGTACAATATGGGTGGAGCGGTGCCTGAAGCGGAATATGCCTGTATGATAATATCAGGCAGTAGGAATGCCGGAACTATAGGGATGAGCGGTGACGGCGGAAATCCGGCTTTTTACGATTCCGGTATTGAAGCAATAAGTGAGGAAAAAGGGCATGGAATACCCATCATAAAACCTCGAGAAAGTTCAAGAGTCGTGGAAATGGCCAACAGAGCAAGAGAGGTGGGAGCCCCTGCAGTTGGAATGGATATCGACGGAGCCGGCCTTGTAACAATGGCAATGATGGGACAACCTGTAGGCCCCAAAAATCGGCAGGAGCTAAAAGAAATCATATCCGATGTGGATTTACCGTTCATATTAAAAGGCATCATGACTGTGGATGAAGCCAAACTTGCGTTAGAGGTTGGTGCTTCTGCCATAGTGGTATCAAATCATGGTGGCCGCATTTTGGACAGCACTCCCGGTGTGGCAGAAGTTCTGCCAGCAATTGCCCAAGAGATGAAGGGCAAGATAACCATTTTTGCTGACGGAGGAGTGCGAAGCGGTATTGATGTATTGAAATACATGGCACTGGGAGCTGACGCGGTTCTGATAGGAAGGCCGATCATTATAGGAGCCTTCGGCGGCGGTGCCCAAGGAGTGCAGCTGGTGCTGGAAAACATGGCAAAAGAATTGAAACAGGCTATGATTCTAACAGGCTGTAAAAATATTCGAGATATTAACTCATCTGTAATATATTGATTATTTATAGGGTAATATGTGAACGTGGAATTTAAAATAAAAGGAGTTAGCCCCACCACCTGTTGGAAGAAACCCCAAAGAACTGTTGCGTCAAATGAAGGCTTTCCAACATCACCAAAAAACCGGTGAAGTTATGCCATCCGGTTGGCAAGAAGGTGGCAAAACTCTTAAGCCATCCGTAAATCTTGCAGGCAACGTATGGAAAGAATGGCAGCCAAAATAGATTAAGCAAAATTACATTCATATATATATACATAAAAGTGCTTAAATCATAAGATTTAGGCACTTTTATCTGTTATGAAATAGGTAGCCGGGGATTTACCTACCTATAAACATTCTGGGTGACAGGGATAAGGTGACACAGAACCGTCCCCTGTCACCCAGTCCCCTGTCACCCACTGTCACCCAGAAATAGGGGAGCCGGGAGATATATTTGGTTTAAAATCTTGGTCATTGATGGGCGAATCTACCATGTCATCATCAGTAATTACGCTTATATTACCGGATGTGAAACTATTTCCAAAGTAGGGGCCGATACCGGTATTAGCTTTACCGTGTGCATCCCATCCGCTTTGCTTATTTTTTCCTACTGATATAATAGCATTGTCAGCCAGAGAAGTAACATTTACATCATCAAAACTTATATCTGTGGGTTCATTCATCTGTGGTGTGAAACATACATCATTATCAACAATCAAATCACGGTCATCAATGGGAGAATCAATCAAGTCATTGTCATAAACTACATTTATATTATGCAAGACTTTACCGCTTACAGAACCCAAACCTGCATTGCTTTTGCCATGAGCACTCCAGCCTATGGCATTGTTTTTCCCTATGAATACACCGCTGGAGGGGCCAATTGAAGTAACTGTCAGACCTGCGAAACTGATCACAATTTGATTTTCCTTACCGGCCATTCTGATTTCTCCTTTATACCTGTTGTATCTGCCAAGAGGGTTTAATATCCTGATCATTTATTGGAGCGTCAATTACATCAGGGTCAAATATAGCTACCAAATTGGTTGAATTTAAGCTCATACCGAGAAAAGAACCATTGCCGGTATTGACCTTGCTGTGAGAGTCCCAACCGGTTTGAGCATTTTCTCCTATTGTGACAACTGAATTTGTTTGCATGTTAAGCACATTTATAGCATTAAAAAGAATTGATATGGTCATGAAAATCCCTCAATTCTACTCTCATCCTTAAAACATCAATCAAGAAAAACTCACTTCAATTATTCTTGATTGTGCCTCAGTGGCTTTAGGCAGGTACAGTGTCAGTATTCCATCCCAATATTTGGCCGTAGACTTTTGTGAGTCCACTTCAGCCGGCAGGGGGATACTCCTGTTAAAAGATAAAACAGTATTTTCAGCTTTTCCTTGCACACTTTTGCTTGTCTTGCCGGAAATATTAACGATATTACCATATACTTTAACAGAGATATGGTTCTTATCTTTGATACCGGGAATAGCTGCTTTAACAAGTATGGCTTTAACAGTTTCCGTAATATTGATTTTCGGTTCGTAGATATCCTCATAAGTGGATTGAATTCCAATATTCCACAAATCATTAAATCCTTGAGTATAATCCGGCGCTTTAAAGGAACCGGGGTTTTTAGAACTGTTTTCTATTGCCTGCATAATAACGTCCACATATTCCTTGGGCCAAGTTACCTCCTCAGAAAGCTCCCGAGATTTTTTCTGTAACTCAATTAAGTTTTCCATCCATTCCTTATCAAAAAACAAGCTGACCCCTCCCCGAAAAAATCAAAGTATTTCTTTTAACCTATCAATCATTTCTTTTTCCCGGCCATCGGGAGATCCGCACCACATATCCAATCCATCAGGATCTTCCACATAATTGGTGTTGCTGGGAAAGGAGTTATTGCTCCCGGAAATATTACCTAAACCTTGGTTTGTTTTAGTCATACTGTCAAATTCCCTCAAGAAATTTCTCCCTATATTGAAAGCTGAGGCATTTTCTATTGAACCGATATTAATAGAACCTATATTTATGTTGAAACAAAACCCTGCCATGAAAATACCTCCAAATATAATTGATGGCCGGGCATTCCTTTGAAGCAAGTTCTTAAAATTTGAGAACTGCGAATGAATGATATAATTGGCGTTTGACTCCCGCTTGAAGATGCGGGAGACTTACACCAAGTTAGTCAGTTAAAAATACAGGTATTTTTATCATAGTTACCATACTATATTATTATGACAGAACAGATAAGATGTGACCTTATTAGATAAATAAAAAAGCAGTGTTTAAAATCTTTATAAGAGGTGAAACTCTTGAACCTAAAGGACCTTATATCAAACCTTGCCCACAAATTAAAAAAATTCCACAAAAGGCCAATTAAGGATAAAAGCATAAAAGACCTATATGACCGCCTTTCAAATATGGAAAAAAGACAGCAGGAACTGGAGCGGATTCTTGCGGATAAAAATCATTTCATTGATAAAATGATAGTGGAACATATGCATGCGGATAAAATTGAATTCAACCTGGATGCCATTGATGTTAAAGAATTAAGCGGGATGCTTAGTATTGGAATAAACTATGAAGGCAAGCTTGTAAAAATCCAGTCAAAAGAAACCGGCGAAAAACAAGAAGACAAGCAAAATAATGACAGTAGCAGGAAAACTAAAGGAGACGAAACCCAAAAACCTAAAATCAATATGATTTTTGACAATTAGGTGTCATAGCAATGAAAGTGATATAGGTGACTGCTCTGCCACCTCAGCATAAAAACCATATGATAAGTTTAGGCGGCAGTTATTAATGGGCGACTAGGTGTTAAACGTCATATATCTTGTAGTATAATGGACAATTTTAAAATAAAAAGACAAGAGATTCTCCTTTTGATACAATAGAGTTATCATTAGGAGATTATTTATTATGATTATTCTAAACAACTTGACTATCCCTGTTATGAAACAGTTTGCAAAGCTGGAAAATCAAAGTTATAATATTTATTATCAGCTGCATGGAGAGATGACTGAGCGGGTTAAAGTGGTCGTTCCGGAAATCGTTATGCATTTAATGACATATCGGCGTGCAAATCCCACTCTCTCTACCGGCAATTTCATACCATTTGCGTGTATATATAAATTTGATTGTTATAAGAATTTGAGCATTTGTGTCGGCTTTTATTTTTAAAAACGATTAGTTTTTTAAAACCAATCAATAGTTATAGAAGTAATTAATTGTTTTGTTGGTTAAGGACAATAGAATATGGTTTGAGGGGGTGAAAGTATGAAAATCGGAGCTGTTGTAGCAGCTGCAGAGTTATATTCCAAAATGACATCATTTAAACCAATGTTGCAGCTTGGAGGTTCCACAGTAATAAAAACAACAATATCAACACTTAAGTCTTCCGGAATTTCGACAATTGTTGTTATTACAGGGAAGAATGCTAAGCAGCTGTCCAATCATTTATCAAAGCTTGATGTAATATGCATAAAGAATGAAAAATATGCTCATACGGACATGTACTACTCTGCAAGCATGGGACTTAATTACATAAAGGATAAGACAGATCGGGTGTTCTTTTTACCCGCAGATGTCCCTCTTTTTTCCGGTCAGAGCCTGTTTTCAATGATTGGGTATATGGATTGCCATAACTGTGATATTCTGATACCTTCAAATAAGGGAAAAGGTGGTCATCCAATACTGATAAAAAATGAAGTAATACCCAAACTCTTGTCGTACCATGGAGACAAAGGGCTAAAGGGTGCGATTGATGCTTTTCCCGGCAAGAAGGAAGTTATTGAGCTTCAGGACATAGGGATGATCATTGATGCGGATAAACCTGAAGATTACCATTTACTCAAAAAACATGTAAAGAACTCCATATTAAAGCACCCTATAACCTGTTCCATAAATATAAGTTTAAGACGTAAAGAAGAATTTTTCGACGATATTGTTGCAGACCTGATGAAGATGGTTTCACAGAACACTTCCCTTAGTGAGGCTTGCGAAAATATGGGGATTTCTTACAGTACCGGCTGGAAGATCATTAAGATTGCTGAAAACCATCTGACATTTCCATTGGTGGAAAGCCAGGCAGGAGGTGTAGGTGGGGGAAGCTCAAGATTGACAGAGGAAGCAAATATATTTCTGGAAACTTATCAGAAATTTAAGGAAGAAGTGAATCAATTTGTTAAATTAAATTTTCATAAGCATTTCTCAAGTTATCAGAATCATCGGGATGAATAAGCATATTTAAGAAATATTACTATCATGATAATTGACTAAATGCCAGAGCGTAATTCTCTTGCTATCAAAAAAATGCAAGTGAATATACTGGGCACAATTTGGATGGGAAAATATGACGTGGAAGAATTTATGAAATGGACTGTTTCAAAAATACATGAAAACAGGAGGGACCAGGATGAAGAATCTTTTTAGTACATTGAAAAAATGTATGCTGGATGGTGAAGACGTGGTGATGGTTACCGTGCTTGCAAGCTCCGGTTCAACACCAAGAGGCGCAGGCGCCAGAATGCTTGTTGGTAAAGATGGCAGGCTCATAGGGACCATCGGTGGTGGAATGGTGGAATATGAGTGTCAAAATCTTGCCAAACAGATTATTGAAGAAAAAAAATCCGGAATGAAAAGCTTCTTGCTCAAGCCAAATCAGGTAGAAGACCTGGGAATGATTTGTGGTGGAGATGTTGTAGTATATTTACAATATATTTCCCATGAAAATAGTGAAATTCTAAATATTGTTGAGCTGATACTGGATATTCTGAAACGGGATGAAGATTCATGGATAATCCTGGATATTACAGAAAAAGTGGTATGGAGTATGGGCCTTTACAGCAGAAACCTAGGAATCAAAGGATTGGAAATAGATGAACAGAAGGTGAGGCCTTTTCTTGGGACCGGAGCTACTCAATTCGAAGTAGACGGCAGACAATATTATTCTGAACCCCTGGTACAGTCAGGAAAAGTGATCATATTCGGCGGTGGGCATGTAGCCCAGGAGCTGGTCCCGATTCTTACCCATATCGGATTTCGCTGTGTAGTTTATGATGATAGACCGGAGTTTAGCAGCAGGGATATTTTTCCAATGGCTTATGATTTAATAACCGCTGACTTTAACAAAATATCGGACCATGTTGAGATTGGCAAGAACGATTACGTTGTCATAATGACAAGAGGACATAATTTTGACTTTATTGTTCAGAAACAAGTCCTTCGTAAGGATGCATATTATGTAGGAGTAATAGGCAGCAGGAAAAAGATAGCAGCTATAAACGCTAAACTGCTGGATGAGGGCATCCCACAGCACATCATTGATAAAGTGTACACACCCATAGGATTATCAATAAAAGCGGAAACACCTGCTGAGATAGCCATAAGCATTGCCGGTGAACTTATCATGGTTCGCGCCACAAAAGCTGAAGAGCTCAAGGAAGAATAATCTCGGTATGAACAATAGGTGAAGGAGCGATAAGGTTGAAAGATGTTGATATAACAAAATTGCTCGATGAAGGCTTTAACTGCTCACAAATTGTATTAAGTAGTTTTGCTGAGGATTTAGGTTTGGATTCTGAAATGGCAAATAAGGTCGCCACCTGTTTTGGCGGAGGAATGGGCAGTGGTGATACATGCGGAGCTGTAACGGGAGCTTTGATGGTTTTGGGACTAAAGTATGGCAACTATTTACCCTATGCTTCTCAAGCAGAGGCAAAAAGGAAATCAGCACAATTCAAGAAGAAGTTTCTTGAGGAATACAACTCACTGGTTTGTCAGGAACTATTAGGCTATAATGTATCTGTCCCAGAGGATATGAAAATCCTAATGGAAAACAACACTATCATGAATTTCTGCCCCGGTGTCATTGCTTATGCTATGGAGATTCTTGAAGAAATTTTAGAATAGAAGTATTGATGGAGGGAATCAGATGGTTAAGGATTTACATAAATTCAATATAATAATTCCCGGGGAGCTTGAGAAAAAACTGGAGGATGAAGGGATACTACCTAGACATATAAGGCAAGTCATAGAGAATGCGGAGAAAACCGGTAACAAAGTTAGGATAGACGGAGAAAATATATTTATTGCACATCTACCAATTGGGATGGTGACCTTCTGGGTGGAATATACTCCGGATGAAAGCAACTTCGTCCTGTTAAACGCCTATTGTCATAGAATACAAATTATGGAAGGGAATTAATCATGGGAAATAAAGATAATAAAACGGCACAACTTATCTGTGTTAAATGTAATGTGCCTTTACAGATACAGGAAGTAAAATTCAAATATCTTGGATACCAGTTCAAACATAATTTTCCAAAATGTCCAAGCTGTGGTCAAATCTACATTTCTGAAGACATAGTAAACGGAAAGATGAAGGAAGTGGAACAAACCCTTGAAGATAAATAGAAATGAG
>DUNY01000252.1 GCA_012839145.1 Thermoanaerobacterales bacterium | reverse complement strand
GTTTCTATATAAATATATTAAATCCTTTTTCAACACTAAAAAAGAAAAATAGAATCAAATTGTGTCTATTAGGGATGAATTTTGTTGTATTAGAGCAGCTTACCTTACCCATTTATTCATGGATGCTCTTCAAGTAGTTTTTGAAAGGGAGTTAAATGGCCTCTAAACACTTCAACTGTTAAAGCTTAATGATTTGTTTCTGTATGCTATTAGTGAAAGCATGCTATCTATGCTTATGACCTGTATTTTAAGAGTGATCTATAAGATAATAGCTCACATCATTTAATGATGCGAGCTATTGTAATAAATAAGCTTACTGTATTCTAACATGGAATGTATTGTTTATCATTTATGCTTTCCCGCTGCACCCCAATACATTTCTCATTTTGTGTGCAACCATCTGCTTGATGGCTTCCCGACCTGGTCCGAGGAACTTTCTTGGATCGAACTGGGATGGGTTTTCTGACAAGTATTTTCTGACCGATGCTGTCATGGCAAGACGTAAGTCTGTATCGATATTAATCTTACAAACACCCATTTCGGCAGCTTTGCGAAGCATGTTCTCAGGAACTCCCTGAGCTCCGGGAATCTGGCCGCCATATTTATTGCACAGCTCTACAAATTCTTTGGGCACTGAGGAAGCACCATGCAGTACGATTGGAAATCCAGGCAGCATACTTGTTATTTTCTCTAAACGTTCAAAGTCAAGCTTAGGCTCACCTTTAAACTTATAAGCTCCATGACTGGTTCCTATGGCAATGGCTAAAGAATCAACACCGGTTCTCTCTACGAATTCCACTGCTTCATCCGGATCAGTGAATATAGCATCTCGTTCAGATACATTGACAGCATCTTCGATACCTGCAAGACGGCCAAGTTCGGCTTCAACCACAACGCCTCGTTCGTGGGCATAATCTACAACCCTTTTAGTAAGTTCTATGTTTTTTTCAAATGGATATTTTGAACCGTCAATCATAACTGATGTAAAACCGTCATCAATGCATGATTTACATATTTCAAAGTCTTCACCGTGGTCCAAGTGAAGTACTATAGGAAGACCGGTATCATCAATAGCTGCTTCAACCAGTTTTCTTAAATAAGTCGGCTTGGCATATTTTCTGGCACCGGCAGATACTTGCAGGATAAGAGGAGCTTTTTCCTCAAGGGCTGCTTCTACAATGCCCTGAATTATTTCCATATTGTTTACATTGAAAGCCCCTACAGCATACTTACCTTCGTATGCCTTCTTGAACATTTCTTCTGATGTTACTAATGGCATAAGTAAACCTCCCATTTTATTTATTATATACAAGTATATTACAAAAAACGAAAAATTGAAAGATTTGCCTAATGATTTGACAATAGAAGAAGGACACTTTTATTTATATGTGGAATATTATTTAGTAGTAAAGCAATATATAGGGGGCTGATAAATATGACAAGATATGTTGTTGGTATAGATTTAGGTGGAACGAAAATAGCGACCTGTTTAATGGATGAAGAAGGGTGCATTGTAAAGAAAATCATATTACCAACCTTGGCTTCTGAAGGACCTGAAGCGGTGATTGGCCGAATGAAAGCCAGTGTATATGAGGTGATGAAACAAGCCAAGGTTGACAGAAAAAATATTTTGGCTATAGGGGTGGGGTCACCGGGGCCGATGGATTCAGAGAAGGGAATTATAAAAAATCCTCCCAACTTGCCTGGATGGATTCAAATTCCCCTTAAAAACATACTTTGGGATGAATTCAAACTGCCAATTGCCTTGGAAAATGACGCAAATGCTGCAGCATTAGGGGAAAATCTTTACGGTTCGGGGAAAAGTGCAAAAAATTTCATGTACATAACTGTTAGCACGGGAATCGGAGGTGGTGTGGTAGTTAATGGCAAGCTTTTCAAAGGCGCAAACGGCAATGCTGCGGAGATTGGACATACCACTATTAACTTTCAAGGACCTCGATGCGGATGTGGTAATATGGGTTGTTGGGAAGCTTACGCCTCAGGGTCGGCACTGGCCAGGTTTGCCGGAGAAGGCATTAAAAACGGCAGAAAAACTGCTATTACAGAAATTGCATGTGATGAGAATATAAAGGCTGAACATGTTTTTACCGCTGCAAAGCAAGGAGATGACTATGCAAAGGAGTTAGTTGATAGGGAAGGATACTACTTAGGGGTAGGCCTTGCCAATATGATAAATTCTTTTAATCCTGATTCCATTGC
>DUNY01000064.1 GCA_012839145.1 Thermoanaerobacterales bacterium | reverse complement strand
TATGAAACAGTCAATATCCCGAGCTTTAAGGTCCGGGGCCAAGGGAATAAAGACCATGGTCAGCGGCAGGCTCGGCGGTGCTGAAATCGCTAGGTCTGAGATGTACCATGAAGGAACCATTCCGCTGCAAACCTTAAGGGCCGATATCGATTACGGTTTTGCAGAAGCTTATACAACTTACGGCAGAATCGGTGTTAAGGTTTGGATATACAAAGGTGAAATCCTTCCGGTAAAACAAAAGCAAAATCCCGAGGAAGGGGGAGAAACAAACAATGTTGATGCCGAAGCGGGTAAAGTTTAGAAAACAGCAGCGTGGAATGATGAAAGGCAACGCTAACAAAGGCAACCAGGTCACCTACGGTGAATACGGTCTTTTAGCTCTGGAACCGGCATGGATTACCAGTCAGCAGATAGAAGCCGCTCGTGTGGCTATGACAAGGTATATCAAGAGGGGCGGTAAAGTCTGGATAAAGATATTTCCTGATAAACCGGTGACGAAAAAACCCGCTGAAACTCGCATGGGGAGCGGCAAAGGTTCTCCTGAAATGTGGGTAGCGGTGGTAAAACCCGGTCGTATCATGTTTGAGCTAGCCGGAGTTCCCGAAGAAGTGGCGAAGGAGGCTATGACTCTTGCCTCACATAAGTTGCCTATAAAAACAAAGATAGTAAAACGCTTAGAATTGGGCGGTGATTTAAATGAAGCTTAAGCAGATTCGTGACCTCTCTGATCAAGAATTGTTGCAGAAGGAAAAGGGCCTGAAAAGCGAACTGTTTAACCTCCGGTTTCAGGCAGCCACCGGCCAGCTTGATAACCCCATGAGGATTCGTGAAGTCAGAAAAACCATAGCGCGCATAAAGACGGTCCTCACGGAAAGAAAAAATGAAAAGTTAAAGCTTGGCAGCCAAAAGTGATATAAGAAGGAGGGATACACATGGCCGAACGAAATCAAAGAAAGGTACGCACGGGAGTAGTGGTCAGCGATAAAATGGATAAGACCATAACGGTTGCCGTGGAAAGACTGATGAGACACCCTCTTTACGGCAAGACCATAAAGAGAACCAAAAAATTCAAAGCCCATGATAAAAATAATGAATGTAAAGTGGGCGATATTGTGACCATCATGGAAACAAGACCCCTTAGCCGTCATAAACGCTGGAGGCTGGTTAAGATTGTACGGAAAGCCCAGTAGAGAAGGGAGGTTTTTTGCATGATACAAGTTCAAACAAGACTCAATGTAGCTGATAACACCGGCGCCAAGGAATTAATGTGCATTAAAGTTTTGGGTGGTTCGGGGCGAAAATTTGCCAATATAGGCGATGTTGTTATAGCCTCTGTTAAAAGTGCAACACCCGACGGCGTTGTTAAAAAGGGAGAAGTCGTCGAAGCCGTTATCGTTAGAACGAAGAAAGGCTTGCAACGTAGAGACGGCTCATATATTAGATTTGATGAAAATGCCGCCGTTATTATAAGTGATGATAAAAACCCCCGCGGGACGCGTATATTCGGTCCTGTAGCCAGGGAACTTCGGGAAAAGGACTATATGAAGATTATATCTTTAGCTCCGGAAGTGTTGTAATCCCTATTGATTTTCCCAATGGGAAAATCATGAAGCTTGATATGAGGAGGTGTGTTTCTTGGAAAAGGTCCATATTAAAAAAGGCGATACAGTTTGCGTCCTCTCGGGAAAGGATAAGGGCAAAAAAGGCAAGGTTATAAAAGTCTTCCCTCGAAAAAAGAAAGCCATAGTGGAAGGCGTTAACATGGCTACTAAGCATCAAAAACCTACGGCTAATATGCCCCAAGGCGGTATTTTGGAAATAGAAGTGCCTATTTATACCTCTAAATTAATGGTGGTTTGCGGCAAATGCAATAAACCTGCCCGGGTGGGTCATAAAGCGCTTGCCGACGGGTCAAAGGTTCGTATATGTAAGAAATGCGAAGAGGTTTTGGATAGATAGACAGGAAGGGAGGTAGCATTATGTCTAGATTGAAGGAGAAATATTTGAACGAAGTTGTCCCTGCTTTGATGCAAAAGTTTAATTATAAAAGTATCATGGAAGTGCCTAGGATTGAAAAGGTTGTTGTCAACATGGGCATTAATGATGCTCGGGAAAACCCCAAGGCAGTTGAAGCTGCCACTGGTGATATGGCGCAAATTACAGGGCAAAAGCCTGTAGTTACAAAAGCACGTAAATCCATTGCAGCATTTAAACTGCGCGAAGGCATGCCTGTAGGAGCCAAAGTCACTTTGCGAGCACAAAAAATGCATGATTTCTTAGATAAACTCTTCAATGTAAACCTTCCGAGAGTCAGGGACTTTAGGGGGGTATCTCCCGACGCATTTGACGGCAGAGGGAATTATACTTTGGGGATTAAAGAACAGCTTATTTTCCCTGAGATAGATTATGATAAAATAGATCGTGTCAGGGGTATGGACATAACCATTGTAACTACAGCGAAAACCGACGAAGAGGCCCGGGAACTTTTAAAAAACCTCGGTATGCCTTTTGCATAAAAGGAAGGAGGGAAAGGTTTGGCCAAAAAATCTTTAATCGCTAGGCAAAAGAGACCTGCAAAATTTTCAACTCGTAAGTACAATCGGTGTAAGATTTGCGGTAGGCCTCATGCGTATTTGCGCAAATTTGGTATATGCCGTATATGTTTTAGAGAGCTTGCCCATCGCGGTGAAATACCCGGAGTAAGAAAAGCTAGTTGGTGAGTAGAAGTCAGAATGAAGGGAGGTATTTTCATTGGCTATGACCGATGTTATCGCAGATATGCTAACCCGCATCCGAAACGCTAATGATGTGGGACATCCCGAAGTGGAAATCCCATGTTCCAATATGAAAAAAGCCATTGCTCAAGTCTTGAAAGACGAAGGATATATCAGGGACTATGAAGTTATCGAGGATGGGAAGCAAGGGGTTATAAAAGTTCATCTCAAGTATGGACCTAACAAACAGAAAGTAATAACAGGTATTAAGCGGATATCAAAGCCCAGCCTGAGAATATATGCTAATAAAAATGAGATCCCTAGGGTAATGGGTGGCTTAGGAACAGTAATAATTTCTACATCCAAAGGAATTATGACAGATAAAGAGGCACGAAAAGAGCAAATCGGCGGCGAGGTAATCTGCTACGTATGGTAGATAAGACTAGGAGGTGAAGACATGTCCAGAATTGGAAAAATGCCGGTTAAAATCCCCCAGGGGGTTGAAGTGACTGTTAAGGGCAACCAAGTTAAGGTCAAAGGCCCAAAAGGCAGCATAAGCCGAGAATTCCATAAAGATATGGCAATTAAAGCTGAAAATTCCGAAATAATCGTAGAACGGCCGTCGGAGGGAAAAAATCACAAAGCTTTACATGGCTTAACCCGTTCATTAATAAACAATATGGTAGCAGGGGTTGTGGAAGGTTTTGAAAAGAAGCTTGTTCTTGAAGGTGTAGGTTATAGAGCGGCAAAACAAGGCAACAAGCTGGTTTTAACTGTTGGATATTCTCATCCCGTGGAATTTGATCCACCTCAGGGCATTGAATTTGAGGTGCCGGCGCCTAATAGGATTGTGGTAAAGGGAATTGATAAGGGTATGGTAGGTCAGATCGCGGCAAATATTAGAGCGGTTAGAGAACCTGAGCCCTACAAGGGTAAAGGTATCCGATATGAAAACGAAGTTGTACGGCGCAAAGAAGGCAAGACCGGAGCATAACAAGCTATAGGGAGGGATAACCATGTTAAAAAAGGAATCACGCAACACTGCCCGGAAAAGAAGACATCTGCGGGTTCGCAAAAAAACCTTCGGTACAAGTGTTAAGCCCCGCTTGTGTGTCTACAAAAGCCAAAGACATGTGTATGCTCAGATTGTTAACGATGAAGACGGGCACACTTTAGCAGCGGCATCAACACTTGACCCTACCATAAAAGAAAGTGTAACCGGTGTAAACATAGAGTCAGCCAAGTTAGTCGGTGACCTTATTGCAAAGAAAGCTTTGGAAAAGGGTATTAAGGCTGTAACCTTTGACCGGAGTGGTTATATATACCATGGTCGAATAAAAGCCTTGGCAGATGCTGCCCGGGAAGCTGGATTAGATTTTTAGAAGGGAGGTACAACTTTGCAACACAGGAATAGGAATGCAGAAGAAAGTGAATTTGTAGAAAAGATAGTTTCCATAAACCGAGTGGCCAAGGTCGTCAAGGGAGGTAAAAACTTCCGATTTGCCGTTCTTGTGGTGGTCAGAAATAAGAAAGGTAAGGTGGGTGTTGGCACCGGAAAAGCCCAAGAAATACCTGAAGCCATTCGCAAAGGCATTGAAGATGCGAAAAAGAATTTAATCGACGTTCCCATGTTAGAAGGAACTATTCCACATGAAAGTCTTGGAATTTTCGGAGCCGGTAAAGTTCTGTTAAAACCCGCTCCCGAAGGAACCGGAGTTATCGCCGGAGGACCGGTAAGAGCCGTTGTGGAACTGGCAGGTTTTACGGATATAGTAAGCAAGTCTTTGGGATCTGCTAATGCCAGAAACATGGTAAATGCAACGATAGTAGCCTTGAAACAACTGAAGAGAGCTGAAGAAGTAGCAAAGCTTCGTGATAAAACTGTGGAAGAAATACTAGGATAGCAAACTATAGAGGAGGTGCAACCAATGAGATTGCATGATCTTTCTCCCGCTGAAGGTTCCGCCAAAAAGCCCAAAAGAGTAGGCAGGGGAATCGGCTCGGGTCGCGGTAAAACTTCTACTCGGGGTCATAAAGGTCAGAATGCCCGCAGCGGCGGTGGAGTTCGTCCGGGATTTGAAGGCGGCCAGATGCCTCTGTACAGGCGTCTTCCAAAGAGGGGTTTCACAAATATATTCAAAAAACAATTTACGTTGGTGAATATAGATGATTTAAATATCTTTGAAGAGAATACAAAAATAACCCCAGAGCTGTTAATCGAGAAGGGTATCATTAAAAAAGTCAAGGATGGAGTAAAGATTCTTGGCAACGGTGAGCTAAAGGTAAAAATAGACGTCCAGGCAAATGCTTTCTCAAAATCGGCACAAGAAAAGATAGAGGCAGCCGGTGGAAAGGCAGAGGTGATATAATATGCTGGATGCCTTGAGAAATGCCTGGAAGATACCGGATTTAAGAAAGCGAATTAAATATACTGCCTTGATGTTAATACTCTTTAGGATCGGGACCTTTGTACCGGTACCCCGTATGGACCCCAATGCAGTCCGGGCTATGATCGAAAAGGGTGCCCTGCTTGGATTTTTTGATATAATTTCAGGTGGTGCATTCAAACAGTTTTCGGTTTTTGCCATGAGTATTACACCATATATAAACGCTTCCATCATTGTACAGCTTCTGACTATAGTCATCCCACGGTGGGAGGAGCTTGCAAAGGAAGGGGAGGCAGGGCGTAAGATTCTTGCTCAGTATACCCGGTACGGTACGGTTATTCTGGGACTAATACAAGCTACGGGTCTTTCAATCGGCTTTAGAAGCGCCATGAAGCCCGGTATTCTCAGTAATATCGTGGTAGTAATAAGCCTCACGGCAGGTACGGCATTTCTGATGTGGCTGGGTGAGCAAATTACCGATAAAGGCATTGGTAATGGCATATCTCTTCTTATCTTTGCCGGGATCGTATCGCGAATTCCCGCCAGCGTTTATCAACTTTATGCTTTAACTAAAGTGGGAACGATAAATTTATTAATGTTAGTGATTTTTGCCATATTGGGAGTAGTAGTAATCGTAGGAGTTATCGCCGTGCAGGAAGCAGAACGTAGGGTGCCCGTACAATACGCCAAGCGAATTGTAGGCCGAAAAGTATATGGCGGACAATCGACCCATATACCTATAAAAGTCAATGCAGCCGGTGTTATACCGGTAATATTTGCCATGTCAATCCTGCTGTTCCCCAGTACTTTGGCTGGGTTCTTTCCAAATAGCAAAGTTATGACAAGTATTGCCGAGTTCTTAAAACCCAGCGGGTGGTTGTATGCAGTGTTGTATGCCCTGTTTATAGTGTTCTTTACGTATTTCTATACCGCCATAACATTTAATCCGGTGGAAGTGGCAGACAATATGAAGAAATACGGTGGTTTCATACCGGGAATGCGGCCGGGCAGGCCTACGGCTGAGTATATCAGTCGTATAATGAACAGGATAACACTGGTGGGAGCGTTATTTTTAGCGGCTATTGCTCTAATGCCCTATTTTATGACTGCTTTATCGGGAATAAACATATCTTTTGGAGGAACTGCTCTCTTAATTGTTGTAGGTGTTGCATTAGAGACCATGAAGGCCATTGAAGCTCAGATGCTTATGAGGCATTATCAGGGATTTCTAAAATAGGAGTGATTAAAAGTGAGGATTATTTAGCTGGGACCACCGGGAGCGGGTAAAGGTACCCAAGCAAAGAAGATAGCCGATGAATTTGGGATTTGCCATATTTCAACGGGGGAGATATTTAGAAAAGCAGTGTCCGAGCAAACTCCTTTGGGTAAAAAGGCTGCTGAATACATTGACAAAGGCCTTCTGGTGCCCGATGAAGTCGTTGAAGGGATCGTAGAATCACGACTGGATATGAATGACTGTAAAACGGGATTTTTACTGGACGGTTTCCCCAGAACCGTAAGTCAAGCTGAAAGCCTGGCTAATTATATGAAACAAAAAGGCATTAAACTGGACTTGGTTTTAAGCATTGAAGTTGACCAAGAGAATCTTATTGAAAGATTCACAGGAAGGCGAACATGCAAGCAATGTGGTGCAACTTTTCATATAAAATTCAGCCCACCGAAAAATCCGGGTATTTGTGATAAATGCAACGGTAAGCTTATTGTTCGCAAAGATGATGAAACGGATACGGTAAAAAAACGATTAAAAGTATATGAAACCACAACCGCTCCACTTATTGATTATTACAATCGCTATCAGCTGTTGGCAACCGTAGATGGGGCAAGGCCCATAGATGAAGTTTTTGAAGACATTAAAAGGCATCTAAAGGGTGTAAAGTCATGATTATTATAAAATCCCAACGAGAAATAGAGCTTATGAGAAAGGCTGGTAAAATCACGGCATTGGCACTAGAAGAAATCAAGGGACATATAAAGCCGGGAATTACCACTAAGGAACTTGATGAAATCGCAGAAGAGTTTATATTAAGCCATAAAGCCATTCCAACTTTTAAGGACTATCGAGGATTTCCCGCATCTATATGTGCTTCTATAAATGAAGAGGTAGTACATGGAATACCTGGATTAAGAACCCTTAAAGATGGTGATATTATAAGTATAGATATAGGGGCGCTGTTTCAAGGCTATAACGGCGATGCGGCTCGAACTTTTCCCGTAGGTAATGTGGAAGCCGATGCTATGAGACTTATTG
>DUNY01000069.1 GCA_012839145.1 Thermoanaerobacterales bacterium | reverse complement strand
TAGAGAACCGCTAAAGATAGAAAATACTGAAGGAATATATGGCAATTTATCAATCGGAGATAAACCTATAATTGGGGAATCAGTATATATGGCATTAGTTGGAGAAGATATATTGTTTTCCGGAAGCACTCCTGCTGCCGAGGTAACTTATACTGATATAAACGGTAATTTTTATTTTCCTGAAATTAAGGGGAACCCGGTCTTTGGCGTAGGGATTCCGGAAGAACAGGCCAATTTGCTAAGTTGTTCAATTAAAGCGGACCGTAACCAAAGACAACCGATATATAATCTGAAATTGGTGCCTGCTATCGCCGTGAAATCGGAAACTCAAGGAGATGAATTGCTTATTACCTTTGACTCCGTTCCTGGCACTACTAGATACGAATTATACTTAATTCCGCCAGTGAAAGAATCTCAAGAAAATAAAGAAATAGCTTTTGGTACAATATATCCCGATAAAAATAGCTCTCAAATAATTTGGAAAAGGAATCTTGACGAAATTGTATCTTTAAAACCTTTTCCATTATTATACGACGAAATTAAGCCTTTTCACATAATAGGCCCTCTTTATCATGAACAAAAGAGCTTTCTAAACATTAAAGCTTTTGATGGAAATAATAATCTACTATCTGACAGTCTCGGTTTTTTTATCATTGGTGTAAATGATGAAAACGCACCTGGTATCTCCCTAGAAAAACAAAACGAGGGAGACAGTTATGTGACCCAGGGTTTATATGTACACGCTGCAGAAGAATATGAAAGATTACTGCAAAAAGATCCTAGAGATTCAAACACTATGGATAAACTGATCAGGTTATACTTATGGGCACCAGGGGCTCGAGATATCATGAAGGCTCAGGAAGTTATGACAAAACTAAAAGCCATTGCAAATTCAAATATATATCGACTTCAAGCTGAAATTGATTACCAAATAAATGAGTTTGAGCGTGCCAGACAGGTTCTTGAAGGAACATTGGAAAGGAATACCCTTGATCCAGCACGATATCACATTTTAGCCCAAATATATCTGCACAATCGCGAATATGAAAAAAGCATCAAATATTTTAATCAAGCTTATAATTTATCTGGTGAAAAATTCAAGGACTATTCGCCGATTACGGCTTATTGTCTTATTTCGGATTTTGACGAAGCTTATATGGCCGCAAAAGAAATAATCTATGATGGTCAAAGGTTTTTTGAGTTGCTGGATGTGATTCAAGCAAAGAGTTATCCGCCGGAAGTAATGAAAGGATTTGAGAAAATGCTTTTACCCTTGACCCAAAAACCTGACGAAATATTTGAAACTGAATTTGATAAAATGTATAAGGATTTTAAAAAACTATATCCTGAGCATGGGGAACTTTCTGAAATAGCTTTCAAACTGGCTTTTAGAAGATTTCAACACTGAGTTAACCTGCTAAGTCCCTCCTCGCCTCTATAGGCAGCGGGTGCCAAAGAGCGGTTAAGTCCAGTATGGACTCGACTAACATTTAGACAGGGTTTTACCCCATCGAAATGAAGTCTCGCTCAATAATTACATCAAAAATTCTTCACCATTGTAAATTTCAAAACATAACATATATTAGATATAACCGTTATATGGCGAAAATATCATAGTATAAGGAGGGATGCAGCTTTGATAAGATATATAGTACGTCCCGGAGATACATTGACATTGATAGCTTCAAGATACGGCACTACCGTCGTGGCAATCATGGAAGCAAACAACTTAGTTGATGCCGATTTGATTTTTATTGGGCAGGTGTTGTTAATTCCGGTTTCAGGTCCGGCTCCTACGCCTACACCGCCGGAATGCCCGCCATGCCCACCGTGTCCTCCTACACCAGTGCCGCCCACACCGCCGCCAACAAGGCCCGTTGTAACAAGAACATTTGATGGTGTTCAATTTACTTTATCACTTGATAAAAGTGTTTACAGAATCGGAGAACAAATTGTGATACGACTTCGAAAGAAAAATATATTGAGGGTGCCGTTAACTCTTACGTATAGGACATCACAAAAGGTCGACTTTAGGGTGACTCGTGATGATAGGTTAATATGGCAGTGGTCCCAAGGAAGATTTTTTACCCCAGCTACAACCACTGACAGATTTCAACCTGGGGAGGAAAAGGTTTATCGTGAGGCATGGGATCAAAGAGCCGACAGCATTATTACCAGACCCGGTCTTTATAGAATAACAGGTTGGAATTTAGCAGCACCGGGTATTAGACTAAGCCTTGACTTTAGAATAACATCATGACAGACACAAAAATATAATAACAAAAATTTAGGGGGCGCATTCGGATATCCGATAGATCGTCCCTATTTTAATGTAATAAATGCGGAAACGAAAACAAGAAAAAAGCATTACATTTTAGCGCTTTTCTTTTTTTATGTACATTGCGAAAAACGCTTATTTCATATATAATAAAAATTGGTGATAAGTTTAAAAGACAAGAGAGGAGATAGTCATGATGGTCGTTTTTGACCCTGGAGTGCAGCATAGAATTATGGTCTGTGTAACACCCCAAAAAAGTTGTGAGAGGTTAATAGAGAAAGGTGCTGCCAGGGCAAGGGAGATGGACGGCCAATTCGTAGTAATCTATGTAAATAATAAAAAAGATCTTAATCGAGAATTAAAAGAGCACAAGATTTTATTGGAATTGTTCGAATCAGCCAAAAACTTAGGAGGAACCGTTTCTATACTATCAGGAGAAAAGGTTTATGATACCCTGGCCGAATTCTCCAAGAAAAATAAAATCACTCACATAGTAGTCGGCAAATCTTTGCGTTCAGCTTTTGAAATCCAAAAACATGGTGAAGTTATTAGCACTCTGATAAAAGCAGTGGAGAAAAACGGAATAACGGTGGAAGTTATAGATTAAGGGAAGGATAAGTTTAAGGAGGATATTCTTGAAAGGTCTTTGGGATTTTCTATATTACAAAGACAAACGGTTATTTTTATATATCAATAAAAGAATAAAGTGTAGAATACTTGATGAGTTTATGCCGCGAATCACTCATATGGGCGGGGTCAGCTTTACTGTTTTGACATGTCTTTTTTTATATTTTTTCGGACAAAGTGAGGCGAAGATAGCCGCAACTGAGGCCTTTGTCACTGTAACGGGCAGTCAGGGTATTGTGCAGCTTTTTAAAAACACTATAACTCGGAAAAGACCTTATCTAGTATTACCCGAGGTCCATACCTTCTGGAGAAAACTGTTAAAAGATCATTCTTTTCCATCGGGTCATACGACAGCTGGTTTTTCCTTGGCAGCAACCCTTGCAATACATTTCCCATCTTATAGTATTGTTTCATACTTTTTAGCTGTAATGGTGGGAGTATCTCGGGTATATACAGGCATGCATTATCCTTCGGATGTACTTAGCGGAGCTTTTTTAGGCATGGGTTTTGCTATATTAACACAAATTATAAAAAAATTGATGATATAATAAATACAGCCAAAAGGCTGTTTTTTTCTAGAAAGGCATTCTTTTTATTCAAATGAAGGATTTAACATTTTAAAGTGGAATACTATAATTGACAAAAATTGATTTAGTTTAAAACTGGAGGGATACAATAAACATGGATATGGAAAAAGTAATCACTTCCAATGAGACCGGACTACTGAAGGCAACCAGTGAAATACTAAAAATAAAAAGCGTAAAAGAAGCTCCCCTCCCCAATATGCCTTTCGGCGAAGGGCCAGCCAAGGCTTTGGAATATGCACTTGCCCTTGCAGATAGTTTCGGTTTTAAGACAAAAAATTTAGATAATTATGCAGGGTGGGCCGAGTGGGGTGAAGGTGACAAGATGATAGGAATTTTAGTTCACCTTGACGTGGTTCCAGAAGGCAGCGGTTGGACATATCCGCCTTATGGCGGTGAAATTCATGAGGGTAAGATATATGGTAGAGGTGCCATTGATGATAAAGGACCTGCTATGGCGGCATTGTTTGCACTAAAATCCCTTAAAGATGCCGGAATCAAATTGAATAAAAGGGTTCGAGTTATTTTTGGCACAGATGAAGAGAGCGGCTGCGAATGTATGGAATACTATCTAAAGCATGACGAAGCTCCAACCATGGGTTTTTCACCGGATGCCAATTACCCCATTATTAACGGTGAGAAAGGGATTTTGACTTTTTCTTTTAACACTTCATTTCCTTCCAGTAAAGGTGAAAGCGGTGTTAAGCTATTATCACTGAAAGGCGGTCATCGCCCTAATATGGTTCCCGATTATGCAGAAGCACATCTTTTGGGCGATAAGAAAGAAATTCAAAATGTGGTAAATACCATCGGTGACACAATACCGGGAGATTATGAAATAGAGCATGACAATGGTAAAACTATAATAAAGTCATATGGCATATCAGCCCACGGCAGTACCCCGGAGAAAGGCATAAATGCAGCTATGCTGCTTGCAAAACTTGTAGGTGAGATGAAAATCGTTGAGACTCAACGAGATTTTATTATATTTTTAAACGATATGATGGGTCTGGACACAACCGGTAAAGCTTTGGGTGTTGATTTTGAAGATAAAGTTTCCGGGCCGCTGACCTTTAACGTAGGTGTGGTGGAATTAGATCAAAGTAAAGCTACTGTTACAGTAAACATTCGTTAT
>DUNY01000022.1 GCA_012839145.1 Thermoanaerobacterales bacterium | reverse complement strand
TAGTTCGGCTACCTTTTCTCCTTTTTCGTTATTGAAAACGCTATACTCAATATCCCAGTTGCCAGGAAAATGTAATGAATAAGATATCAATGGACTGTCATCACGATATGAGTATGAGTCCCAGTCTTCAGTGGTATAGGCATAATCTTTAAGTGTCAGTTGTTTCCATCCATTTATCAGCTTTGATTCTTCCACTTCAAATATGGTCTCATCTTCACCGTTGCCGGCCTTGGGTTCATCGTTTTTATCACTTTCGTTTTCACTGTGGGGTTCTTGTGCATCCTGCTGTGGTTCCTTCTCGTTATCGGGGGCTATTACTTCACCGGGGGTATCCACGGGTTTTGTTTGTGCCGGACTATTGTCACTTGGTTTGGTGCATCCGGCAAGGATAAAAAGCATGACCAACAGAATAATAAACAGTTTTTTTCTAAAGGGATTCATGGTCACAAGCCTCCTTTATTACATCGGTCACAGTAGCCATAAATCTCAAATCGGTGGTCTGTAGGGGTAAACCCCCTTTTACACAGTTCCTTTTTTATATCTTCCATGGGGCAGTAATCCAATGGAATGGACGCTCCGCATTTTTTACAAATCACATGGTGATGATGGCCTTCCTCCCGGCGAAGCTCATATAAAACGCCGCCGCTTTCCGGAGTTATTCGGCATAGGATCCCTTTTGTCAGCAGCACATCAAGATTTCGGTAGACGGTTGAAAAATTAATACTGGGCTGTGTTTTGATAACTTCCGCAAAAATCTCCTGTGCATTTAAAACTGTGTTGGTGTTCTGCAATACTTTAATAATGGCCTTGCGCTGAGGAGTTACTTTCAACTGCTGTTCTTTCAGGAGTTTTTCTACATCCATCTGTTTAAAGCCCCCTTTATGGTAAGTACAATCATCAAAATAGCTGAAGCTATTAATACTATGGTCCCTCCGGGGGCCAAGTCATATATGAAAGATGTATAAAGACCTGTTATAACGGAAAAAAGCGCTACTCCAACTGCTATAATGAAAGTGGATTTAAAACTTTTAGCCAGCTGAAGGCTTACCGCAGCAGGTATCACCATTAAGGCGGATATTAATAAAGCTCCCACCACTCGAACCGACAGGGCTATCACAAGGGCGGTCATCAGAGTAAAATAAATGTTGACTGCCTTTACGGGTATGCCGGAAAGCTCTGCCGCTTCTTCATCAAAGGTGACGGAAAAAAGCTCTCTATGTAATAATAACATAGAAATCATTATGAAAAAACCCACTATTGAAATAATTATTATATCCTGGGGAGATACGGCAACTAAGCTGCCGAATAAATAGGACATCAAATCCGCATTAAAAGATTTTCCAAGGCTTATGAGCACTACAGCAAGACCCATCCCACCGGACATAACCACTGCCAATGCCACTTCCGAATATTTTTTAAAAGCTGATCTTATAAGTTCGATGAAGACGGCTGCGGCACTTGAGAAAATCAAAGCACCATAAAAGGGGTATATACCGAAGAGCATACCGCCGGCTACTCCCGCAAGTGCGGCATGGGATAGGCTGTCACCTACCAAGGACATGCGCCTCAGTACAATAAAAACACCCATAACCGAAGCAAGCAGGGCTGTGATTATGCCGGCAGCAAATGCCCGCTGCATAAAATCAAAGCTTAATATATACATTACACCTGCCCCCTTGCCCACTGCTCTATTAATATAGACGGCAATTTTTCAGAAAAGTTCCCTGGATTTGGATCTAGATTCACTTTTCCGTCCCTCATATATGCGACTTTTGTTGCCCTTTTCACAGCAGCCTCCATATCATGGGTTATCATGACTATTGTCATGTTGTTTTTATGAAAATTTGAAATGAGTTCGTAGAATTCTTGCTGTGAAGCAGCGTCAATACCGGTTGTAGGTTCATCGAGAAAAAGTGTTTGGGGCTTTCTCACCAAAGCCCTTGCTAAAAAAACCTTTTGCCTCTGGCCACCGGAAAGACGGCCTATGAGTCGATGGGAAAGAGCTGTTATTCCTACTGCATCAAGGGCTCTTTTTACTGCCTCTTTTCTTTCCGCGCCGTCAAATATCCTACCAAATCCCGTATAATATGCCGACGATACCACTTCTTCCACTGTAGCCGGGAAAGAGGTGTTGATGTTTGCAGCCTGTTGGGATATATAGCCTATCTTGTTCCAATCCTTAAACTGCCGAACCTTTTGACCGAAAATCTTCACTTCTCCGGTCTTGGGTGTAAGCAGTCCCAGCATGACCTTAAGCAGAGTGGATTTAGCAGAACCGTTAGGGCCCAGAACCGTCAAAAAGTCCCCTGTTTTAACCGAAAGATTTACATCTTTCAAAACAGGCTTTCCGTCATAGGAAAAGGAAACCTTTGTCAGGCCTATGACTTCTTTGTTTTCAACGGCTGCCAGGTCAAAGGGATCGTTTCTTATATCTAACATAGTTTCACCAGCTTTTAACTCACATATTTAAAAAACTAAAATCCTCTTAGTTTATTGTTTATGGCCCAGGGCTGTCTTTAATGCCTCTAAATTCTTTTCCATGATGGAAAAATAATCTTCACCGGCCTTTATCTCATCGGTTCGTAGAGTTCCCAGGGGGTTTAGTTCTAAAATCTTCGCTCCTGTGTCCCTAGCCAGTGTTTCGGTAAGCTTTGAATTTTCCCCCGGCTCAGTAAAAATGTATTTGATATCTTTGTCTGTGCAAAACTTAATAAGCTCAGCCATTTTTTTCGTGGAAGGCTCCTCCTGGGGTGATAAGCCGGTGATAGCCATTTGATTGAATCCATAGCGGCGGGCAACATAACCTAAAAACCCATGGGATGTAACTATGTCTTTTCTCATGCTGCCTGATGCTATTTGGCTTAAGCTTTTATCAAGTTCGTCCAGTTTTCTAGTAAGTGCTGTTATGTTTTTGTTATAATCCGGCTCGTGATCTTCATCTACGTAAACAAGGCCCTTGTAAATATTTTTGGCCATTTTGCCAGCCAAGACAGGGTCCAACCATATATGGGGATCATCGTTTTCTATTAGGCCTTTTCCTGCTTCTATAACAGTCACACCTTTTTTATCAAGGTCTTGGGCCATTTTTTTTGCCCAAGGCTCCATGCTTTCACCTAAGAAAATAAATATATCCCCATCATAAATTTTTGCCGCCTGTTTTGGCGACAGTTCAAAGTCATGGGGCTCAACCCCGGCAGGTATCAGGTTTTCCACCTGTACATCATCACCTACGATTTTCTTGGTAAAATCATATATAGGATAAAATGTTGTGTAAATTTTTAAGCTGTGTCGGTCATCTTCGGCAGGAACCCTTTGACTGTTTCTGGAACACCCTGCTGCAAATACTATGATGCTTAAAGTCACCATTAATACTAAAAGGGTTTTTGCTGTTTTCATGGGAACTCCTCCAATTGCAAAAGATTTGCATTTGCATCTTATATTATATATTTTCCCCTTTAACTATGTCAATTATTCTTTGCAGATTTATTGAAAAAACATATTTTTTGGATTATATCGGTATAAGCAGGTATATATTGTAAAACCATAATTAAAAACCCTCGCTCATATGTGATGTGAGCGAGGGTTTTTGAATCTTTCTTATAAGCCGATTTCGGCCAGCAAATCTTTTTTAGGCATGAAGCCCACCATTTTGTTTGCTACTTCGCCATTTTCAAAGACCAATAAGGTAGGAATACTCATGACTCCGTATTTGGATGCGGTATTGGAGTTTTCGTCTACATTGAGCTTTCCTACTTTCAGTTCAGACCCGTATTCTGCGGCAATCTCGTCAATGACCGGACCCATCATACGACAGGGTCCGCACCAGGGTGCCCAAAAATCTACAAGCACTTTGCCCTTGGCCTCAATTACTTCTACCTGAAAATTATCATCGGTAATGGTTAATGGTTTCATCTAATTTCCTCCTCTTTTTTAAATCTTTTTATTTTTCTTGACCGGCTTTTGTGAGTATACTATACTTATATTATAGTATACTATATTTTGCGAAAACCTTTTATGGTTATTGTTAGTTTTTCAACTCAGTATGAAAGGATGTAATTATGATGATAGATAACAAACTCATCCGGGATCTCCGTCAAAAGCGTAATATGACATTGCAGGAACTGGCACGGCGAGCGGATCTTTCAGTATCTTACCTCAGCGAAATCGAGCTTGGAAAAAAACAGCCTTCTTTGGAAACAGTCGACAAGCTTTCACATGCTCTTAATATATCCCGAGAGGGTCTTATTACAACAAACAGCTCCGGTGCTGCAGGTCTAGGTCCAAAGATCGAACTTCTCCGACAGGAGAAAAACCTTTCCCTTTCGGAACTGTCCGAAAAAGTAGGGATTTCCGCCAGTTATCTCTGTCAAATCGAAAACGGGAAGGTAATGCCTGCTTTGTCCACGCTGAAGAATATTGCTCGAGCTTTGGACGTAAAACCTGAAAGTCTAATGGCCGCTACAAGTTTCGTAGGTTATAAGATAAAAAAGATACGTTGTGAGCGAAAAATCACTCAAGCCCAGCTTGCAAAAAAGGCAGGAGTCTCCACCGGCCTTATCGGTCAGATAGAGAGCGGTAAAGTGGAGCCATCCATCAAAACCTTAGAGAAAATCGCCGGTGCACTGTCGCTTTCACCTTGTTTTTTTGTCTCGGAAGATGATGAGATTTCTTCCATATTTAAACCTATGAACCCCGAAGTCCGAGAACTGTTAAAGGATGCCAAGGTGCGATCCGCTCTGGAACTTTTAGCCGACTGCAGTGCTGAAGAGTTCAGCTTTATATTGAAATTCATCCAGCTTTACAAGGAACATAGAAAGGTTTAACCTTTAAAATATAGGTGCCACTGCAAGGCCTTTGAAAAAGGCAAAACCCGATGTGGTAACTCTTAGACCGTTTTCTCGGCTGACAAAAGGGCTGATATATACCTTAATCCCGTCAACTTCGCAAGTATCATATTCACTTGTATCCTGGGGCGCACCTACATACACGGCAGGCATATATGTGCATCCGGCTCATCCACCGCCGAAGCGCTCCAGTTTTATGGTGACGGAATCACCGTTTTTATTAACGATAAATTGTTTAGCCTTTTCATCTATTTCTACTCTACCCATAGTATCACCTCCATTTAGTTGATTTTATTATACTATTTATAATTTACGCTGTCAATGAGTATTTGTAAATTTTGGTGTTTTATTTCATCTCTCTATTATTGTTTGTTCAAGTCAAGGAGAATAAATACGATTTGTATTACAAAAAACGCCCTGAATTTTCATATTCATGGCGTTTTGGTGAACGAGATTTCATTTATAGGGGGATTCAACCTCCTATAAATTTTAGTCGAGTCCATACTGAACTTAACCGCCCTTTGGCATCCGCCGCCTATATAAGCGGGGACTTAGGGTGGGTTAGTTCAGTGTTAAATGCATCTATAATTAATGTTGATAGGCTGCTTCTTTCAGATACGTTGCAAATTCGGGTAAGCACCTCTTGGATGCCTTCCTTTTTAATCATGGCTTGTAAAACCCTTGCTTCATCATCGCCTTCCCAGTCGAATTTAAGCGCGGCTGCAATGCCTTTTACCAGGTTTTTGGGGATTATGCGGATTTCAAGTGCTTTTTTTGCAGGAAATATAAGCCGGTCTTTCGGCCCTAGTTTTCTGATAGGCTGTCTCGCTACCCTGACTACTTCGTCTCTAAGATTGGGATTTTTGAAACGCTTTAGTGTTTTTTCCATATACTTTTCATGTTCTACGACGGAAAAATCAAAGTGATGTATAAGATATTTTCCTGACTCTTCCATGGCACCTTTGACGATACTGTATATTTGTTCATCTTCAAGGGCCTCTTTTATTGTGGAATATCCCTTTCTATAACCAAG
>DUNY01000308.1 GCA_012839145.1 Thermoanaerobacterales bacterium | reverse complement strand
GTGTTTTTTAAGGTCACGGTATATTTTTCTGGCAAGGTCGTCTAGAGGTTCTTTTCTTGAAAGTGGTAAAACTGCACATTTTATAGGTGCTATTTCCGGTTTGAGGCGCAGTAATACCCGTGTGTCGCCTTGGACTTCTTCTTCATCATATGCATCACATAAAACGACCAATATGGCTCTATCAGTCCCCAGTGAAGGTTCAACCACATAGGGTACAATCTGTTTGTTCTCTACCGGGTCAAAATAAGTCAGCGTCTTACCCGAGTACTCCATATGCCGGGAAAGATCATAATCTGTTCGGTTGGCAACACCCCACAGCTCACCCCATCCAAAAGGGAATTTATATTCCAAATCGGTAGTTCCTTTGGAGTAATGGGAAAGTTCTTCAGGAGTATGATCCCTTAATCGTAAGTTTTCTTTTTTTACTCCTAAAGATACGAAAAAATCCACCATAAACTGTCGCCAGTATTCAAACCATTTTTCATCTTCACCAGGTTTTACGAAAAACTCCAGTTCCATCTGCTCAAATTCCCGGGTTCTAAAAATAAAATTACCTGGGGTTATTTCGTTTCTAAAGGATTTCCCCATTTGTGCAATACCAAAGGGGAGTTTCATCCGGCTGGAATCAAGCACATTTTTAAAATTAACGAATATACCCTGAGCTGTTTCCGGACGAAGATAAACGATAGAGCTTGAATCTTCGGTAGCACCCTGATAAGTTTTGAACATTAAGTTGAAAACCCTAGCATCAGTCCAAGCCACATTACCACAGGTGGGACATTTAATCTTATTTTCATGGATTATTTCTGTAAGTTCTTGGACACTTTTGCCCTCCACATGCATATTCAGAGAATCCTCGATTATGTGATCGGCGCGAAATCTGGATTTGCATTGTTTGCAATCGATTAGAGCATCATTAAAACCCGCTACATGGCCTGAAGCCTCCCATACTCTCGGATGCATCAAAATCGCGCTGTCAAGGCCGACTACATCATCTCTTTCATGTACTACTTTCTTCCACCAATAATCTTTTACATTTCTCTTGAGTTCCGCTCCTAGAGGCCCATAGTCCCATGTATTGGCTAGACCTCCGTAAATGTCTGAACCCTGAAAAATAAATCCTCTTCTTTTGCACAACGAAACTATCTTGTTCATGCTTTTCCCGACATTTTTTGTCATGACTAATATTCTCCTCCTTCTCATATTACAAAAATACCAAAAAACCCCTAACCATCATTGATGGTCTAGGGGTCCCTTTTTCTAGGACGGTTCCACCCTAGTTGCAGGATTTCCTGCCACTTTTGGAGCCCGATATTAAGTTGACTTGTATTTAACCTTCTGTTCCCAGATCTTTTTTGTGCCGCGGAGCTTACACTATCCTCCGTTCGCTGATGGCAGGGAAAAAAGAGCACCAGAATGCTTTAGATAAAATATATACTATTGTTAAACTTAAGTCAAGACTAACACCCTTGAACTTACAAAATTCCCGGTTCAGTCATAGCTTTAGGTGATAAAACGCTCTTTATGTGTTCTTTTGATAGAAGATTTTTCTTGGCAATTAACTCAGGGACTGTTTCATCCGTGGCTGCCAGTTCTTTTGCCAACTGGGATGCTTTCTCGTATCCAATGTAAGGAATTAAGGCAGTTATTATTCCTACACTTCTTTCCACCATTTCCCGGCAACGATCGCGATTAGCCGTAATTCCCTCAATGCACTTTTCACGAAACACTTTTATGGCATTAGTCAATATTTCTACAGACTGCAGCAGATTATACGTAATTACAGGCTCCATGACGTTCAGTTCCAACTGACCGGCTTCCACCGCCAGAGCAATAGTATGATCATTTCCCATAACCTGAAATGCTACCTGATTAACCACTTCCGGAATTACTGGATTTACTTTACCCGGCATTATAGAAGAACCCGGCTGCATAGCCGGAAGTTTTATTTCGCTTATACCTGCTCGGGGTCCTGAGGTCATTAGCCTTAAATCGTTTGCTATTTTAGATAGGTTTATGGCTAATATTTTCAGAGTTGAAGAAAAAGCAGCCAATACATCTGTGTTTTGTGTAGCATCTACCAAGTTCTCCGTTCTCTTAAGGGGGAGGCTGGAAATATTTCGCAAGTTTTTGACAACCAGCTCTATATATTCAATCGTTGCATTAAGACCTGTCCCGACGGCAGTTGCACCCAAATTTATTTCATGTAGCGCTCCTTGAGATGATTTGATACGATTGAAATCTCTGCTTAAAACACGAGCATAAGCTTCAAATTCCTGGCCCAAGCGAATGGGAACGGCATCCTGTAAATGGGTGCGGCCGACTTTAACCACATCATCAAATTCATCAGCTTTTTTTAATAAAGTCTGTTGCAACAGCTCCAGTTCACTTAACAAGTCATTTGCCAGTTCTATGGATGCGACGCGTATTGCAGTGGGAAAAACATCGTTTGTGGACTGGGACATATTGACATGAGTATTTGGTGAGATAATATCATAGTCTCCTTTTTTACCGCCCAGGATTTCAATGGCACGGTTAGCTATAACTTCATTTACGTTCATGTTCAGAGAGGTTCCCGCTCCACCTTGAATTACATCAACCACAAACTGATCAGAAAATTTCCCTTGTAACACTTCATCAATAGCTTGCACTATTACTTTGCCTTTTTCCTCATTTAAAAGACCCAATTCCATATTTGAAAATGCGGCGGCTTTTTTTACCATCACTACAGATAAAACTAATTTACGGTGGGGACGATATCCTGTTATGTTGAAGTTTTCCATTGCTCGGGAAGTTTGTATGCCATAGTAGGCTTCATCCGGCACTTCTTTAGTACCTATCAAATCATGTTCAAACCTAAATTCAACCATTTCTCTCTACCCCCTTGTTTTAATTGAATCCTGTGCACTGTATACATATATTAACATATGGGAAATTTTTTAACAATTTAAATCGATTCAATTTTTTATATCTTCATGTGTATAAAGCTCTTGCAGCCTAAATTTAAAGTTGTTAAATATTATTTATAAAAATTGGAATATTAAAGACAGTAATAATAAACGTATAGAAAAGGAAGTGAAGCTTTGAAAAGAGGTATAATCGGAACTGGGTGTGTTAATAGAGACCCATGTAAGAACGTCGGCCTACAAAATAATTGAAAGAAAAGAAGCCACAAACTACGCTGTGGCCCTGGCTATCGTAAAAAATCGTTAAAAGCATATTAAACAATCAAAACTCTATCCTAACGGCATCAACGTATATTGATAATTTTGAGGGTATTAAGGATGTTTTTTTCAGTCTACCCTGCATAGTAAATAAAAATGGAATTGATAAAATAATACAACCTTTACTTTCACTTCAAGAGTATCAGACTTTAAAAGAATCTGCCAAAGTTATAAAAGTTATATAGATGGGGTGTTAGGCGTTGCTGTTTTATAGTTTTTTATATGCTAAAAATCCTTCAGCTACGTCGTCGGGATCTATTATAATATCGAGAATAGCCGGTTTACCTGATTCATTTGCTTTTAATGCTCGCTCCAGTGCACTTCGAATTTCTGCAGGTTTTTCAACCCGTTCACCATAACAGCTGTAAGCATGGGCCATTTTAACAAAGTCCGGCTGTACTTTAAAATCTGTAGCAATATAGCGACCGCCCAAAGCCTTTTGCCCAAATTTAGGCCATCCTAAACTAAAGCTATTTAGGATAACCCAAGTGACCGGTGCATTATACTGAACCGCTGTAGGAACATCTTGGTTATACATTTGAAATGCTCCATCTCCGGTAACACATACTACTTTTTTATCAGGTTGAGCCAGTTTAGCTCCAACAGCACCCATAACACCAGAACCCATACAGGTCTGTTCTCCGGGAGCTATATCACCGTTTCGATCTAGGACCTGATAGTATGGACTATAATAAGACCAGAGATCTTGGCATCCGTTTTCATGTACCATTATAG
>DUNY01000420.1 GCA_012839145.1 Thermoanaerobacterales bacterium | reverse complement strand
CCTTTCAACCCTAACCCGTCAGCTAACCTCGGAGGCGTAGGAAGGAGGGTAGGTCATGGGCAAAAGAATTGCTATGATGGCAATGGCATTTCTAGTAATTTTTTGCTTCATAGGGCCAACAAAAGGGGGGCAAGGTGATGAATATGTCCAGTCTGTTTATAATAACCTAGAAGAGGAAGAACCCTACTTGTCAATGAAACGACGCATTCACATTGCTGTAGGTCAAACAGTTATTGTTGGCAAGGCGTCCTGGTATGGACCGGGTTTTCATGGAAAGATTACTGCCAACGGTGAAATATTTGATGAAAACTCCCTAACGGCAGCCCACAGAGAATTACCCTTTGGTACAAAGGTGCTTATTACCAATTTAAATAACGGTAAAAGTACTCTTGTAACCATAAACGACCGGGGTCCCTATATTAAAGGAAGGCATATAGACTTATCCCGGGCGGCGGCAAGGGAAGTAGGGATGATTGATGTAGGTGTCGTTGATGTAAAGATGGAAATAGTAAAGTAAAAATAGTGCAAAAATCAAAAAGAAAAATTAGAAAAAAACCCTACGGAGCAGCTGTTCGTAGGGTTTTATCATGTACTCACGGCACAGGCTGCAATTTGGTGGTTAAAGTCCAAACTATTCGAACTCTATACAGTAATGTGGCGGCGCATGAAAAGAAAATTGCTATAAAATTCAATATGACATTATTATAGGATCCTCATGCGGCCCGCACCACGATAAACGAAAGCATTTCCCGTCATTCCGAGGGAGCAAAGCGACAGAGGAATCTTAAACTAGATTCTTCAGGCAGAGCCTTCAGGATGACATCAAAATGGAGCTTTCATAGCAATAACTGTAAATTAATTTTAAGTTTCTTCTTGACTTTAGTTAATAAGTCTAATAATATATTATGTAATCATAAAGATATTCAATCATATAATGACAGGAAGCGTTGAAGGGGCTCGTAGGCTTGACACTCCTTTCAGAGAGAAACCGTCACCGGCTGAAAGCGGTTTTAGGTAAGACAAGACCGAAATTGCACCCCGGAGCTCATACCTCGAATTGAAGTAGAGGTACTGCGGCTTTTGCCGTTAGAGAATAAGTTATAAGACAGGGTGGAAACGCGAGTCCCTCGCCTCTGAATGAGGTGGGGGACTTTTTGATTATTAAATTTAATATAAAACGAGGAGGGAACGGCATGTTAAGTAATGTAAAACAAGACATAAGGGTTATTTTTGAAAGGGACCCCGCTGCTAAAAGCGTGATTGAGGTTGTGCTGTGTTATCCGGGTTTTCATGCTATCTTGCTGCATCGTATTGCCCATGGATTTTACAAACTCAATTTGGTCTTGATATCCCGAATTGTTTCTCAGATAAATCGTTTTTTGACGGGAATAGAAATTCACCCAGGTGCAAGAATAGGCAAGGGCTTTTTTATAGACCACGGTATGGGTGTGGTAATAGGTGAAACCACCGAAATAGGGGACAATGTTACACTGTATCAAGGTGTGACTTTGGGCGGTACCGGAAAAGAAAAGGGAAAGCGCCATCCTACATTGGGAAATAATATTGTAATAGGGTCCGGGGCAAAAATCCTGGGACCGGTTACTATAGGCGACAATTCCAAGATCGGTGCCGGGGCTGTAGTTTTAAAAGATACGCCTCCTAATGCCACGGTGGTGGGAATACCCGGCAAAGCGGTGGTCCGCCAAAAAGTTGACTTTTCAGATGCTGATTTTACAAAAGTGGATTTAAATCATCATCTACTTCCCGACCCAGTGGCAGATATGATGAGAAGCTTACAGAAAAAGATAGAGACTTTGGAGATGAGGATTGCATTTTTGGAAAAAGAACTAAATTCCAAGACAGGCTAAATCAATATTCATTGGAGGTAATACAAATGAAAATATACAATACCTTGACGAGAAAGAAAGAAGAATTTGTGCCGATAAAAGACAACAAGGTTAGCATTTATACATGCGGGCCGACGGTTTATGATTTTTTCCACGTAGGCAATGCCAGGGTTTTTATGACCTTTGATATGGTTAGGAACTATCTGGAATTTCGCGGTTATGACGTTACCTTTGTCCAGAATTTCACAGATATTGACGATAAAATGATAAACAGGGCTAATGAAGAGGATACAACCGTAAAAGAGCTTGGAGAGCGTTTCATACAAGAGTATTTCAAGGATGCTGACGCTTTGGGTATAACTAGGGCCGATGTTCATCCTCGGGCCACCGAACATATCGGTGAAATTATCGATTTAATAGAGATTTTAGTGGAAAAAGGATACGCTTATGAGATCAACGGTGATGTTTACTACGAAACTCGGAAATTCAAAGATTATGGCAAACTTTCACACCAAAACATCGATGAACTGGAAACCGGGGCACGAATTGAACCTGGAGAAAAGAAAAAAGATCCCATGGATTTTGCATTGTGGAAGGCACAAAAACCGGGAGAACCGGCATGGGACAGTCCTTGGGGAAAAGGTCGTCCCGGATGGCATATCGAGTGTTCCATAATGGCTATGAAATACCTAGGAGAAACCATTGACATCCACGGCGGCGGTCCGGATCTAATATTTCCCCACCACGAAAATGAGATTGCCCAAAGTGAAGCTGCTACAGGAAAGCCTTTTGCGCGATTTTTCATGCATGTGGGATATCTCAATATTAACAATCAAAAAATGTCCAAGTCCCTAGGCAACTTTTTTACTGTCAGAGATATACTGAAAACCTACGACCCTGAAGTTTTGAGATTTTTTATGCTGTCATCTCATTACCGTAGCCCTATAAACTTTAGTCAAGACCTAATGGGGCAAGCCAAGAGCTCCTTAGAACGCCTGTATAACGCACTATACAGTATGGAGCATTTGGAGAAGGCTGCTGTGGACAAAAACCTCACAGAAAATGATCGGGAGTATTTAGGCAACCTTCGGACCAATAAGCATAAATTCATAAAAGCTATGGATGAGGATTTCAACACTGCCGATGCAATAGCGTCCCTTTTTGATATAGTAAGGGAATACAATATGAATATTGACGAAAAATCTTCCCGAAAGTTAATAGTGGAGACAAAGGAAATGCTCCTTACCCTAGGAAGTGTCCTAGGCCTTTTCCGTAAATTCACTGAAAAAACTTTATTAGATGAAGAAATTGAGCATAAAATAAGAGAAAGGCAACAAGCCAGGAAAGATAAAGACTATCTACTTGCCGACAAAATACGAGATGAGCTTAAATCTCAAGGAATAATTCTTGAGGATACACCGGCGGGAGTTCGTTGGAAACGGCAGTAGAGAAAAGGAGGGCTTACCATTTCGGACAATAATGGTGATAAAATCGATGTAAGTTCTTTGTCGGCTTTGGCGCTGGCTTTCGTAGGCGACTCGGTTTTCGACCTGTTTATAAGGACTATGCTGGTAGGAAGCGGGAAAAAAGTGAGGGACCTTCACAGAGAAGCCGTAAGGTATGTGAAGGCTTCCGGTCAAGCGGCTATATTAAAGGGATTGGAGTCGGAACTTACTCCAAAGGAAAGATATGTGGTAAGAAATGCTAGAAACGCCAAAGTCAATACAGTTCCAAAAAATGCCGATATCATGGATTACCATTACAGCACGGCCTTTGAAGCTCTGCTGGGGTATCTGTATCTTTCGGGTCAAAATGAAAGACTAAATGAAATTTTGCTTATGGCATATAATATCAAAAGTGATCCTAGCATATAAATTCTTGTAATGCTCCTTTATTTTCGCCGGAGTAACTTTCTACACTTAAGTCAAAAGCTAAATTAACTTTATAAACAAGGTCGCCAGATGATACCCTAGGGATGGGCGTTACCTGACGACTCAAATAAATGGGAATAGTTACCCATGTTTATCCTATTTGGATGTAGGATACTTGCCGCAGCCGAAGTCACCTTCGGGGCAGTATCCCAACGCCTCACACGGTGCTCCAGCCGTTTCAAAAAGGCCCGGAGCGATTTTTTTGATTTCAGCCAGCATTAGGTCAGCCAGCTGCCTGATTTCAGTTTGAGCCCTCTCACAGCAGCGAAGGTTAAAGAAGTTATAGAGACTTCGCACATTCATTGTCATGACTATCCTGGTCTGAGTGCCGTGAGGCAGTATGTATCGGGCGTCTTCTTGATTTATACCCATTTTTACCAGGTCCACATAGCATTTTTTACATGCATTAAGGCCTTTGATATATGTAAGTATGGCTTTCAGGTTTTTAGAGATGCTTTCAGGTACCATAGAATAATACTTGGTATCGATGGAATTTAGCAAAAGGGATAATATTAGGTCATTGAGTTTCTCATATTTGCTGCATAAAGCCAGAAGTTTTTTCTCATCATAAAGTGAGTCTGTAAAATCCGAATCTTCATAAATGTATCGTCCGAAATCCAAAGCGTTTTCATTTTTTATTAATAATTTTTCACCTTTTTGAGTAAGATTGAAATGAACGGCTTCAAATATAGGTTTAAGCTCCAAGGGAAAAGCTGCACAAAATTCCGGATCGTCAGATATCATTCCTACACCGTCGAAAACCCCTCGAATATACGATGGCCTGTGCAAATCCTCAATATTTTCAGGTTGCCGGCCCTTGATTTGGTATTTCTCCATAAGGTGTTGGTGCATGCTGTTCTTATGTCCTGATAATCTGCGGGAAAGTTCGAATCCCTCCAGATAACTACTTTTTTTTACCATTAACTTATCTTTATTATCCTGCGATATTTCCTTATCAAAAGGATTGTTATACCTTAGACTTTGAACCGAATATGATGCGATGCGATGTCGTGTAATCTGGGCTAGAAGGGTACGGCTTACTCCGTCGATGGCAAAGGTAAAACTGACATGCTCAGTAGGAGACATATGACCCATATCCATAAGTTTTTTAATAAAAGATGCCGCCTTTTCTTGGCTGAAATTATCCATTATCTGTGTTGCACTTATTTTAGAATAACAAAGGCGTGCCGCAGCTGCTACGATTTTTTCAGGCTCCGGTGTATGAGATAGAATTGTAACCTTCATCAAACAAGCCTCCTTGACTTTTTCAAAAAATTGAAATATTATTTGTACAAACCTTTCTTTTTATTATATCATAAGTTGTTTTGTAGGAGTTGATAAAGATTAATGAGGATCAAATAGAAGGCCGCAATCCCGTATGGGAAGCTTTGCGAGCCAATAGGCCTATAAATAAAATTTATATAAAAAAAGGCGAGCATCGTGGAAAGATAACAGCTATAATCGACAGAGCGAAGAAGACAGGTATACCTATGTTGGAAATAGATGAAGACACTTTTTTATCAATGGCTCAGACTCCAGGGCATCAGGGAGTTTTAGCTAAGGCAGCATCGAAAAATTATTCCAGTGTAGAAGACATTTTAAAAAGGGCACGAGAATTAAATGAAGACCCTTTTATTATTATCTTAAATGAACTAACAGACCCACAAAACTTTGGAAGTATTCTTCGCACTGCTGATGGATTAGGTGCTCATGGTGTGATAATACCTAAACACAGGGCATGCGGCATAACACCGGCTGTTGCCAAAGTATCCTCCGGAGCCGTTGAGTATGTCAAAGTGGCCAGAGTAACCAATATAGCTCGGACTATGGATGAACTTAAAAAAGAGGGTTTATGGATAATCGGTGCCGATATTGATGGGAAGAATTACCTTGAAGTTGATCTAACGGGACCGGTTGCTCTTGTTATAGGTGGAGAAGACAAAGGCCTTGGAAGATTAGTAAAGCAAAAATGTGATTTCCTGGTGCGAATTCCTTTAAGAGGTCGGATTACTTCTCTAAATGCAGCTGTGGCAGCATCCATACTAGGATATGATATTCTCAGGCAGAGGCTTACAAATCATGGGGAAACGATCTAGCGAATTTTTATTAGTGGATGGTTACAACATAATTAATGCTTGGCCTGAGCTTTCCAACGAAATAAAGAGAGTTGATTTAGGGTCGGCTAGAGATAAACTTATAGATATCATGGCGGATTATTCAGCTTCTACCGGAATCTTCGTCATAATAGTTTTTGATGCACATCAGGTTGATAAAAACAGGAGAACCAATTATACCATAAACGGTGTTGATGTAGTTTATACAAAAGAAGGGGAGACTGCAGATCATTATATAGAAAAAATTGTAGATGCCATTGGACGAGAAGAAAAAGTAAGAGTAGCCACCTCCGATTGGATAGAACAACAGATAGTGATAGGTAGGGGGGCAGGCCGCATTTCAGCAAGAGAACTATATGAAGAAGTGAACAGTTTAATAAAAAAGCGACGGGCTATGGAAAAAAGTAAGGCGGAATCGAGGAATACACTGGCAGATATCATTGATCCTGGGGTAAAAGAGCTTCTGGAGAAACATATTAAAGATTTAGCAGAATAACAGGCAAGCTTAAGGCTTGACTACTTCAAGGGATATGGGCTATAATAATTTTGTAATTGTGTTGCTCTTTAAAAATTCATGGGGGCGATTTTATTGAATGTCGGGCTTCCTAAAGAGGAATACCTGCTTTTTGATGATATGACTGATGAAGAGGTAGTATGCGAAGCTGTTAACGGTGATCATGAGGCCCTGGAATATCTTATAAATAAGTACAAGAATTTTGTTAAATCAAAAGCCAGATCATATTTTTTAATAGGTGCTGATCGTGAGGATATAATTCAAGAGGGAATGATAGGCCTCTATAAAGCCATAAGGGATTTCAATCCTGACAAACTATCTTCTTTCAGAGCATTTGCAGAGCTTTGTATTACAAGGCAAATTATCACCGCAATCAAAACTGCTACCCGCCAAAAACACATCCCACTAAATTCTTATATTTCACTCAATAAACCCCTTTATGATGAATATTCCGACAGAACACTGCTGGATATTCTTTCAGGTGTAAAGATTTCAGATCCCGAAGAGCTCATCATCAGCCGGGAAGAGTTTGAAGATATTGAAGGTAAAATGGGGGAAATACTGAGTAAACTTGAATGGCAGGTATTGATGGCTTATCTGGGAGGGAAATCCTACCAGGAAATTGCCAAAGAACTAAAACGCCATGTCAAATCCATTGACAATGCCCTTCAACGGGTAAAACGAAAACTTGAAAAGTATCTCGAAGTTCGAGAACTTAATTGATTAGCACCCTCTATTGACCAAAGTTGTTTTTGCCTTTATAATAATAGAGCGTGGAGAGGTTCCCGAGTTGGCCAAAGGGGGCAGACTGTAAATCTGCTGGCAGCGCCTTCGGTGGTTCGAATCCACCTCTCTCCACCATAATATTAGTGGATAGTAGATAGTGGAGGAGAATGAGAAGTTTTTAATTCGGAGATTATATCAATCCGGGATCTGAATATACTAGCGGTCTAAAGTCAAAGGTAGTAAGGAAGACCTTTATTTATTCCGGAATCAGACACCCGGCATTTGGTCGTAATAGAGGACAGAGGCCGTTCGCCTTTTAACACATCCAAACTACCACATCATACATCGAAACATGCGGGAGTAGCTCAGTTGGCTAGAGCGTCAGCCTTCCAAGCTGAATGTCGCGGGTTCGAATCCCGTCTCCCGCTCCAACAAGTAACTTATAATAGCTGTAATGCGTAAGTATTACAGCTATTGTTAAATAAGACTGGAAGAAGAAACATAGTCGATTCATAGAGCTAAAAAACAACATAATTAAGCAATATTACCTGTGGATTATCAGAGGCATTTAAATTTTAAACCTTGACGAATAATAGGATTTATATTAAAATATAGTACGTTACGTCACTGACAGATGTTTTAAATATGATGCAAAATAATATGACGCGGGGTGGAGCAGTACGGTAGCTCGTCGGGCTCATAACCCGGAGGTCGTCGGTTCAAATCCGGCCCCCGCCACCAATGCCCACGTAGCTCAGTAGGCAGAGCGTCGCCTTGGTAAGGCGGAGGTCACCGGTTCAAGCCCGGTCGTGGGCTCCATTTTTAAATAGAATATGTTTGAAAATTTAGTTTAAACTGTTGTAAAATTAATCTTTTTTGTTTAAAATAGTAATAACGATGGACATGCTAGTTTGATCTTTTATCATGTATATTTTTACATATCAAGGAGGATAAACATGGCAAAACAAAAGTATGAAAGGACAAAACCCCATGTAAACATAGGAACCATCGGTCACGTAGACCATGGTAAGACCACCCTCACAGCAGCAATAACAAAAGTATTGGCTGATG
>DUNY01000446.1 GCA_012839145.1 Thermoanaerobacterales bacterium | reverse complement strand
GTATCTGCCATTGGCAATGCCGCAAAAAACGGTATAATCGTAAAAGGTGGAAGCAGTCTTGAAAAAGCCGGTAAAGTCAATATTGTTGCCTTCGATAAAACAGGTACACTTACAAAAGGCAAGCCGCTAGTATATAAAATACATGGATTCACAAAAGACGAAAACGAAATTTTAGCCATTGCCGCATCCTGTGAGGCCTATTCTGAACACCCTCTGGCAAAAGCAATCACCGAAAAAGCAGCACAGGAGAACATAAAAACAGTAAAACCGGATCATTTTGAAGTTGTAGTAGGTCAAGGTGTAAAGGCTGAGTTTAACAATCAAAATTACTATGTTGGAAGTACCAGATTGATAAAAAACCAAGGAATAAAAATATCACAAGATATAGAAGACTACATAATAAAAGAGGAGAAAAGGGGATATACCTTAGTCCTGATAGCCAATGACATAGAAGTAACAGGTGCTTTTTCCATAAGAGATGAAATAAAAAAAGAAGCTGTAAATGTTATTGAGCACCTTAATAAAGTTGGCATAAAAACATACATGCTCACTGGAGACAATGAAAGAGTTGCAGCTGCTGTTTCAAGAGAGTTGGGACTTGATGGATATTTTGCTCAGCTGCTTCCTGATGACAAACTGAGAATCATAGAAAATCTAAAAAATCAAGGAAAAGTGGCCATGGTTGGAGACGGAGTAAATGATGCGCCTTCCCTGGCAGGAGCTGACATGGGTATTGCCGTAAAAGGTGCAACGGATATAACAGCTGAAACTGCTGACATGATGATAATGTCGGACAACCTTGAAAAAATAGCTTATGCTGTTAAACTTGCAAAAGCTACTTTAAACAATCTGAGAATGAATATAGGATTTTCAATTTTTGTGGTGATAGCACTCCTTTTGGGAGTAATTAGGGGAGACATATTCCTAGCTTCTGGTATGTTTTTCCACGAAGTAAGTGTAATTCTTGTAGTATTAAATGGCATGAGACTCATGGGAGTAAATGCGAAAAGTCTGCGCTAAATAAAACAGAAATCCGGTGATTCAATCAGTTGTGCAAATATTTCGCACGCACCTGATTTGCAATTGACAAACACTATCAAAAGCATATATATTATATGTATATGTTAAATTTAATATCAGTGTCCCTTATAGTTTTAAGAAGTACACGCTGTACTATGCAACTAAAGTGATAACGAGAATCAAAATCAGGAGAATAAACCTAATTTCAAATCAACGTACATTTACTTGAAATTACACATAAGGAGTTATGCTATGGAAGTAATAAACATTGCGTTAAAAGGTACATTAGCCGGGGTATTAGGGACTGGACTTGGTGGTTTACTCATCATCTTATTGGGAAAACTGGAAAAAATGGTGTTAAGCTCTGTTATTGCTTTTTCAGGAGGTATAATGCTGTCGGTAGTTTTTTCCGATTTGCTTCCGGAAGCCCTTGAAATGGGTGGAGCTTTTCCCGCATTCATAGGTTTACTATTGGGTGTTGTTGCTATTCTACTGATGGATTTATATTTACCCCATTGCCACTTTTACAACGGAACCAATGGTGATTGTAAGCAAGGCAGGTATATCCGAACAAGTATTCTCATAGGCTTGGGTATTGCAATGCACAACTTTCCAGAAGGTCTTGCTATCGGTGCCGGTTTCATGGCATCAGAGTATTTGGGTTTATCTTTAACCTTTATAATAGCACTGCAAAACATACCTGAAGGAATGGCGATGGCAGGACCGATGAAGGCCGCTCGCCTTGGTAGTGGAAGAATATTATGGTGGACTGCATTGGCCGGAATTCCCATGGGTATCGGAGCCTTTACAGGTGCATTGGCAGGTGCTGTATCCAGCATGGTTTTATCCTTGTCTCTCGGGTTTGCTGCAGGAGCAATGCTGTATGTAGTTTTTGACGAACTGCTGCCAGAAGCCCATGAATTATCTAAAGGTCACTCAGCAACATTCGGTGCAATTATCGGAGTCATTGTCGGACTAATGGTTTCCTTATTCTAATAGCTAGTTGTTTTTATTTATAACTTTTAATTTATTAAATTTAATTGGTTAACAACTCCAGGGGCGACCGTATTAATATGATACCTCCAAAGTAGACAAAGTAATTTAATTAAAATTACTTTGTTTACTTTAGGAGGTTTTTTTGGACTTTATATATATAAATTATCGTTTTTCTCGGTCATAATTGGAGAACTGCTAAAATATATTTTAATATGGACATCAAATAAAATTAATTTCCTAAAAATAGAGGATTTTCAGTAAAAATGTCTAATATAAATATTGGGAATATTGATACATACTCCGACCCTCAAAGGCCTGTTTGGGGTTTAGGGGGCGATAGGGCATAGAGAGCAATCTTTGTGCCTGCCATTGTGCAAAGGAGTTCATCGGCTTTAATCAAAATAAAAAAGCCCGGTGAACTTTTTTATTTAAAAATAAGGAGGTGTGGCCTGGCATCGGATTTTCCGGTGACCAGAAGGAAAATTGAGTAAAATACTAATGATCTCGCCGGACAAATGTATAGGCTGTAGAACTTGTGAGGTTATCTGTTCCTTTAGCAAGATTGAAGCTTTTAATCCAAAAAACTCAAGGGTTTCGGTTATAGCTTATGATGAAGCGGCAATTTCAGTACCTATAATGTGCATGCAATGTGAAGAACCATCATGTATGATTGTATGCCCAGTATCGGCAATCGTAAAAAATAAAGATGGAACAGTGCTCATTGATGAAAACAAGTGTATCGGGTGCAAATTGTGTGTAAGTGCGTGTCCTCTGGGTAATATTACTTTCAACACAGGGGAAAGAAAAGTAGTGAAATGCGACCTCTGCGGTGGTGACCCGTATTGTGCCAAGTTCTGTCCTTCAGAAGCCATCCGTTTTACGGAGGCAAGTCCCAAAAATATCAATAGGAAAATGTTAATTGCAGAGAAATTTAAGGAGTTATTTGGGGAGGTGGAAGAATAATGTTTGGATGGACCGGAAATATTCTTAGAGTTGATTTAAGTAATGGGACTGTAAAAAAAGAACCGTTAAATCTACAGGATGCCAAGATGTATCTGGGAGCCAGGGGGGTAGCTACAAAAATATATATGAATGAGGTGGATCCTAATGTTGACCCCCTCAGCGCCGAGAATAAACTGATTTTCATGACAGGACCGCTGACCGGAACCTTTGCAGCCAGTTCCGGTAGATATGAAGTTGTAACAAAGGCCCCTCTGACCGGCACCATAGGAGCATCAAATTCAGGAGGGCACTTCGGACCTGAATTAAAATTTGCCGGTTTTGACGGTATAATTTTTGAAGGCAAGTCTGAAATACCCGTATATCTATACATAAACGATGATAAAGTTGAGCTAAAAAGTGCAGAACACCTCTGGGGAAATAATGTCTTTGAAACTACTGATGAAGTGTTAAAAGAAACCTCTATGGATGCCAGAGTTGCCTGCATCGGACCTGCCGGTGAAAAAGGAGTACTATTTGCTACTGTGATGAATGACAAACATAGGGCTGCTGGCCGCTCAGGCCTTGGTGCGGTAATGGGTTCTAAAAAGTTGAAAGCGATAGCTGTTACCGGATCTAATTCTGTAAAGGTTGCAAAACCTAAAGAATTCCTAGAATCATGCATAGATGCACGCAATAAGCTTAAAGCCCATCCTGTGACCAGTACAGGGCTGCCCACTTATGGGACTCAGATTCTCATAAATATATTAAATGAGTCGGGAGCTCTTCCCACCCGAAACTGGAGGGACGGAGGATATTTCGAACACGCTGAGGAAACCAGCGGTGAAACACTAACTGAAAAATACCTGGTAAGAAACAAAGGTTGTTTCGGATGCTCTATAGGCTGTGGACGTGTTACACGAATCCCCGAAGGAAAATTCAAGAGTTTCGGTGAAGGCCCCGAATATGAATCCGGATGGTCATATGGTGCCAATTGCGGCGTGAGAGATCTGGCAGCCATAAGCAAGGCGAACTTTATATGCAACGAATTAGGCGTTGACCCAATAACCATGGGGTGTACTATCGCCTGTGCCATGGAACTGAGTGAAAGAGGAATTCTGAGCAAAGATGAAATCGGTAGAACATTAAAATTCGGTGATGCAGAAGCAATAGTAGAATTGACTGAAATGACGGGCAAGAGAGAGGGTTTTGGTGATAAGCTGGCTCAAGGCTCATATCGACTGGCGGCTAGTTTCGGATATCCCGAACTTTCTATGTCAGTAAAAAGACAGGAGATGCCGGCCTACGACGGGAGAGGTGTACAGGGCATGGGTCTTGCATATGCCACATCAAACCGCGGAGGTTGCCATGTGAGGGGCTACCTGACTTCGCCGGAAATCCTCGGGGTACCCCAAAAGCTGGATCCCTTGGTGACCACAGACAAAGCTCAGTGGCTAAAAATATTCCAAGATCTGACTGCTGTAGTAGACTCTGCAGGAGTGTGCCTATTTACCACCTTTGCATTAGGTCTACCCGAATACTCGGCTATGCTGAGAAGTGCACTTGGGTGGGACATACCCGATGAAGAGATACTCAAGATAGGTGAGCGAATCTGGAATCTGGAGCGGTTATTTAATATTGATGCAGGATTTAGCAAAGCTGATGACACACTACCCCCAAGACTGTTAGAGGAACCCATGCCATCAGGTCCTGCCAAAGGTAAAGTTGTAGAATTACAGGAGATGCTGATTGAATACTATCAGGTCAGAGGATGGGATGAGAATGGAATTCCCACTGATGAAAAGATTGAGGAGTTGTCATTAAGATAAGGAGCTTTGCATATGAAAGTAAAGTTTTACAGCTATATAAGAGATTATACCCGTTGTAAAGCGGTAGATGTAAGCGGTTGCTCCACTATAAGAGAGTTGTTATGCAGACTATGTGAACTTTACGGTAAAAAGTTCCACGATGCGGTTTTTAAAGAAGAAGAATTGAGCAATGAAATAATAATCCTGGTAAACGGAAGAAATATACATTTTCTAGATCAACTTGATACTTCAATCAATGAGGATGATGAAGTGACCATCTTCCCCGTTGTAGCAGGAGGATAATTTCATGGAAAATCAACAGGATTTTCAATACACGAGGCAAATCTCACAACAATACCCACAGGATAAAAGATTTTTACTGGCTATTTTACAGGACATACAAAAAGAATATAATTATTTGCCTCGAGAATCTTTGTATATGGTACAAGAGTATATGGATATCCCCTTAGCCAAACTTTACAGCATGGCTACTTTTTACAAAGCCCTGAGTCTAAAACCGAAAGGCCGGTATATCATAAAGGTTTGCGATGGAACAGCATGCCATATCAGGGCCTCACAAACTTTAACCGACGAAATAAGCAAAATATTAAAGATAGCTCCGGGCCAAACCACATCTGATGGTAGGTTCTCTTTAGAAACAGTAAATTGTCTGGGATCTTGTGCAGCAGCACCTGTCATAGTTGTAAATGACAGATTTTATGGAAAAGTAACACCTTCAATGGTTAAAACCATCATAGATGAGTATGGGGGCATATATTCATGAAAAATCAAAGTATGAGAATAAATAAAATTCTTGTATGCTGTGGTCCCGGATGCCTTTCCAATGATAGTCTTGATATATATGAAGCATTAAAAAACAAGATAGAATCTGACAAACCGTATATAAGCATTGAAACTACCGTAAAAGCCACCGGCTGTCATGGCTTTTGCGAAATCGGGCCTCTGATAAAATTTCTGCCTCTAGATTTTTTCTATTGCAATGTAAAAGTATCTGATGTAGAAGAAATATATCAAAAAACCATTAAAAACGGTGAAATAATTGAAAGGCTCTTATACCATGACCAAAACTCAAATCAAAAAATAAAATCACCGGAGGAAGCAGGATTTTACAAAGGGCAAAAAAAGATAGCTCTCCGAAATGTAGGGGAAATAGATCCTTTAAGTATTGATGACTATATGAAAAGAGGCGGCTATAAGGCGCTGAAAAAGGCATTGCTTAAAAGCACTACGGAACAAATAATTTCCGAAGTTGAAGAATCGGGACTTAGAGGTAGGGGAGGAGCCGGGTTTCCCACGGGGTTCAAATGGCGTCAATGTGCTCAAATGCAAAACTTTCCAAAATATATTATTTGCAATGGTGATGAGGGGGACCCGGGAGCTTTTATGGATAGAAGCATATTGGAGGGAGACCCTCACAGCATTATTGAAGGAATGGTTATCGGTGCATACGCTGTAGATTCACACAGTGGGTTCATGTATATAAGGGATGAATATTTTCTTGCAATAAAAAATATGACTAAAGCATTAGAGCAGGCCAGGAACTATGGATACTTAGGTCAAGACATCCTGGGTTCAGGATATGATTTTGATATACAAATAGTCAGGGGCGGAGGTGCCTTTGTATGCGGCGAGTCCACGGCTCTTATGGCATCAATCGAAGGACGGGTCGGAGAACCGAGGGCAAAATACATTCGTTCAGTGGAAAAAGGTTTATGGGATAAACCTACAGTGCTGAACAATGTGGAGACATGGGCAAACATTCCGGTAATAATAAATGAGGGAGCTTCACGGTTTAAATCCATAGGAACTGCTCAAAGTCCCGGAACAAAAGTATTTTCTTTAGTGGGAAAAGTAAAAAACACTGGACTAATTGAAGTTCCCATGGGCATGACCCTAAGGCAAATCATATATGACATAGGCGGGGGCATTGCCCTCAACAAGAAATTTAAGGCAGTCCAGACCGGCGGGCCTTCAGGAGGGTGTATTCCTGAACAGCTCTTGGATCTCAAAGTAGATTTTGATTCTTTAGATAAAGCCGGTTCCATGATGGGGTCCGGTGGTATGATAGTTATGGATGAAACCACATGTATGGTAGATGTGGCAAAATACTATCTGGCTTTTCTTTCTGAGGAGTCTTGTGGCAAATGCGTTCCATGCAGAGAGGGTATACGAAGAATTTTGGTAATATTGGAAGATATATGTAATGGTAGGGCTCAAGATGAAGACCTGGATCTGCTCATTGAGATATGTGAAACTGTTCAGGCTACAGCCCTTTGCGGCTTAGGTAAAACCGCTCCCAACCCGGTTATAACAACTATAAAATATTTTAAAGACGAATACATTGCCCACATCCGGGACAAACGTTGCCCCGCAGGAGTTTGCAAGGAATTGACCATATACAGTATTGATAAGGATAAATGCAAAAGCTGCGGTCTGTGCGCAAAAAACTGTCCTTCGTCGGCCATTAAACAAGAACAATCAAAGATTTTCACCATAGATCAGACAAAATGTACAAAATGCGGAGCCTGTGTGGATATATGTAATTTCCATGCAGTAAAGATAGGAGGGGCTTTAGCATGCAGATAATTATAGATAAAGTAAAATGTGAAGCAAAATTGGGTGAAACTCTTCTTACCATAGCCCGAAGAAATAATATCCACATACCTACATTGTGCCATTCGGATGCTCTTGCAGGCCAGGGAAACTGCCGGATGTGCATGGTGGAGGTCAGTGAGGGCAAAACGAAAAAAATGGTAGCATCCTGCATATATCCTGTTACAAAGTCCATTGAAGTAATAACCAATTCAGAGACCCTTACAAAAATGAGAAAGACCTTAGTTATGCTGCTTTCCGCCCGGGTTCCTCACAACAATACTATATTAAAGTTAAGACAGGAATACAATCTGCCACCAGTGACCAGGTTCAAATCTGATGATGAAGAAGAATGCATACTTTGCGGCCTCTGCACAAGAGCCTGTGATGAAATGGGAATATCCGCCATATCTACTGTAAATCGCGGTATAAATAAAAAAGTGTCAACTCCTTTTGAAGAGCCCTCGACAGTATGTATCGGATGCGGTGCTTGTGCCCATGTCTGTCCAACTGGAGCTATAAAAATTGAAGATATAGGTGAAGAGAGAATTATATGGGAAAAGTCATTTGAATTATTGAGATGCTCTAATTGCGGTAAGCCTTTTATAACCCGGGTAGGTTTTGAATATATAAAAAACAAGATTAATACTGAAATTGAAACAGTGTGTGAAAACTGCAGAAAAGATGCCATTACAAAAAAACTAAGAGATATTTACGGTTTTTAAGACCCTAATGGGTCTTTTTTTTGCTTGATTAAAAGATAATCATATGCAAAAGGAGGAATTTGGCAGAATATTGTAGAATTATAATACTAAATCACATATTATGGCACCAAAGGGCGCCCCGGTATTGCAGCCTTAATCGGGTAAGTGAGGGATTCCATGAGAGCAAAACAAACAATGACAAATATTTTCTTAGACCTGCTGTTTCCCCAAAAACCTTACTGTCTCATATGTGATAATAGACTTACTGAGCCTCGCTCAATAATATGCAAAAACTGTAAAAGAAAGATTTTACCACTGACTGAGCCATTGTGCAAAAAATGCGGTAGACCCATGAAAAACAATAATAGATTATGCCATGACTGTCAAAGAGAACACCATGTTTTTGTACAGGCCCGCTCTTATGGTCTCTATGAAGCAACACTAAAACAGTTAATTCATGAATTCAAATACCGAGGAAAACGAGAACTGGCAGAAATTCTCGGTAACATGATGTTTTGTGTCCTAAAGCAACTTACCTGGCCGGCCTTTGACTATTTAATTCCCCTCCCACTTCACGTAAAAAGACAAAGAGAGCGGGGATTTAACCAAGCTTTTTTACTTACGAAAGTTTTATCAAGAGAAAGCAATATACCCATATTTCAAGGTCTGACCAGAACCAAACCAACAGAGCATCAGACTCTTCTTGATAAATCTTTTCGAAAGAAAAATCTTGATGGGGCTTTCGTAATTCTTAACAAGAATAAAATTTACAATAAAACCGTGCTTTTAATTGATGATGTATATACTACAGGTGCTACGGCGGGAGAATGCTCCAAAAGCCTTCTTGAAGCCGGAGCAAAATCCGTTTATGTGTTAACCTGTGCCCGAGGATGAGGGCCTAAAGAAAAAACACGGACAATCCGAATATATATAAGAGAGGTGAAAGTAACATGAATCTTAGGAACTGTCCGCAATGCGGAAAACTCTATGTCCATACCATTCGAAACTTGTGTCCTGAGTGTTTGAAAAAAGATGAAGAAGATTTTGGTCGAGTAAGAGATTTCATTTATAATAATCCCCAGGCATCTTTGGAAGAAGTATCAGAGGAAACCGGAGTTTCTACAAAAAGTATTCTGGAGTATTTAAAGGAAGGCCGATTGATGTTACGGAGCAATAATGTCAATATATTATTAAGTTGCGAGCTCTGTGGAGAACCTATCCTAACCGGTAGAATTTGTGAAAAATGCAGCAGTAAATTTAAAAGAGAATTGACATCTCGTAAAAAGCCAATGTTTGTTGATGAAGATATGAAAGGGAAAATACATCTGTCAAAGTTCTCAAGAGATGAAAGAAGAAGATAAGTAATGCAAGTATAAGGAGAAATAATGTGATAAACCGACTTAAGCCGTTTACAAACCAATTTTAGACACTTACATCTTTATTAAAAAATATCGATATTAGAAGTAGTAAGTTTTTTAAGAGGGGGCTTACTTATGCATATTTCCAAAAGTCAATTGGAAGGAATCATGAGAACATACATTAATAATTCAGACCATGTTAGGAATAAGTCCGACAAAAAGACTCCGGGAAGGTTTACAGACGAGGTGAGCCTCTCTGAGGATGTGCTAGAGTTTGCCAAAGCAGTCAAGCTGGTTTCACAGGTAGATGATGTAAGAATTGATAAAATTAATGAATTAAAAGATAGAATAAAGGCAGGAACCTACAATATTGATGGGAAACTAGTAGCAGATAAAATTATAGGAGAATATTTTGCCGATAAATTGATTTAAGTGGCAAATGGAGGGCTGAAAAATGAAAAAAGGGGTGTCTGCATCAGTTCTCATAAAGGTCATGAGAGAACAGCTTGAGGCATATAAAGAGCTGCTGCATCTTGCTGAAGAAAAGAGCGATGTTTTGATTCAAGCAGATGTCAAACTCCTTGGTGAAATAACCGAAATAGAACAGAATTTAATATTAAAGTTAGGCAAATTAGAAGAAGAACGCATAAAACTAATAGAACAGATTGCAAAGGCATATAACAAAGAGGCTTCAAAAGTAAAAGCAGATTTTTATAAAAGTATATTAAACAAGGAAGAAGCAAAGGCGTTTTCTGCTATTTATGATGAATTAAGAACGGTTTTACCGGAAATTGAAGTAAAAAACCGAAGAAATGAAAAGATGATTAAAAATGCCTTAGACTATATCGATTACTCAATCAAGCTTTTAACTGATGCAGGGGAGACGAAAGCCAATTATGGTGCCGACGGGTCCAATGCTCAAAAGGCTTTCCATATTATAGATAAAAAGGCATGAGGCGGTGAAGTTATAGTGTCCAGTTTCTTAGGAATAGAGATTGCAAAAAAGGCCCTTTTTGCAAATCAGCGTGCACAACAAACTGTATCCCATAATGTATCCAACGCCAACACGCCGGGCTATTCTCGCCAGCGGGTTATATTGGAGTCCACCCATACCGCTTATGGAATGGGAGTTAACTGGCAAATTGGCACCGGTGTAAAAATATCAGACGTGGATCGCATACGAGACGATTTTACGGATAGGCAGTTCAGAAATGAAAATTCCGGTCTTGGGCAGTGGGATATCCAGAGTAATATTTTAAAACAGGTTGAGGCGGTTTTTAATGAGCCGTCGGACATCGGTATATCTTCAGTACTAAACGAATTTTGGAAGGGTTGGGAGACACTTTCTAAAGATGCCTCCTCACAGGAAGCCCGGGAAACGGTGAAAGAAAGAGGTATTACATTAGCTAATACCATTAACCATGCTTTTACCCAGCTAGACGATATAATAAATGACATCAACTACAGAATTTCCATAAAAGTTAATGAGATCAACAGCATTGCCAGACAAGTATCTAAGCTCAACTTACAAATACGACAGACGGAAATCGGCGGTGCT
>DUNY01000057.1 GCA_012839145.1 Thermoanaerobacterales bacterium | reverse complement strand
CAACGAGGCGGCCAGACTTTACCTGGAACACCTGGGAAGGTTACCTGAAGAGGAAAAGGACCAGGAAGAGAAGAAAGCGTACCAAAACCGTACCGAAATTTTTCAGAAATAGAAATAAGGGTGATATTATGAATAATACAAATAATAAAAACCAGTAAAAATCACCCGACATAACACAGGATAATTTTCTATTATCGAGTGGGAATAGCAAATAAAAACCCTGCAACCCTTTATATTACAGGGCTTGCAGGGCTTAGCATTGTTCAAACGTACCAAAAACGTACTGTTTTACTGTTATTTATTATTTCCAAGGGTGTTAAGTTGTTGCAGTTATCAGCTACCTCACTTTGCTTATTAGGTAAAGATGAAGAGACTGATCCATCTAATATAAAATCGATTGAACAAAATTCCGTTGATGGCTTAGCATAATTATGATAAAATTAAGCTAAACTAATTGAGGGGTGAAGAATATGCCGCATATTAGACCAGTATCAGATTTGAGAAATAATTTTGCTGATATTTCAAGGATTGTCCATGAAACTGGCGAACCTGTATTCTTGACCAAAAATGGTTATGGTAATATGGTTGTAATGAGCATGGAAGCTTATGAATGTTATCAATTTGAAAGCGAAGTATATTTCAAATTGAAGGAAGCTGAATTGGAAGCCAAAACGACTAACAAAAGATATTCCCATAAAGAAGTTTTTGACGAATTAAGAGCAAAACTTTCTGATAGGATAAAAGCTGAAAATGTATGAAATTAGATATTTACCTTTGGCAAGGAAGGATTTAGCTGATATTGCAACTTATATTGCAGATCATTTGAAAGCATCAAAAGCAGCAATGGATTTATTAAATGACTTGGACAAATCCATATCCGGGCTTAAACAGTTTCCTTATTCGTGCAAAGTATATCAGACAATCAAAGTGTTGGAAAACGAATATAGGCTTTTACCAGTCAAGAATTATGCTGTTTTCTATGTGGTTAAAGAACAGGTTGTTGAAATTCATAGAGTTTTATATGCTAAAATGAATTTAACAAAGATTATAAAATGATATAGTTGACACCACAGAAAATAACAGGGAGACACCTTTCCATTATCGAGTGGGAGTAATACCTTGGGAGCTCTAATGCAGGGATATAAGCAGAGGTAGGAGGTGAGCCATGGAAGAAATTATTAAAGTGGCTACTATAGAAAATGAAATCGAGTCAAACTTGTTAAGCTTGATTTTAAAAGAACGCGAAATTCCACATGTCATTGGAACTTACCATGATTCCGTTTATAATGGTATATTTCAGCCTCAAAAGGGCTGGGGTTTTGTGAATGCACCTGTTTCATATAAAAATCAGATTCTAGAAATTCTATCGGATATTAGAAAAAGTAGTGCTTTGCTAAATAATGAATCTGATTAAAACTGTATAATTTGATAATAAGACATCGTTTCCTATAGAACGATGTTTTTTTATATCCAAGATATGGCAATATTAAATATATAAAAACATTAATTCTAGGAAGGAATGTTTAATAATGTATCGAATAATATATATAAGTATAGCACAATTGAGAGATAACAAAGATATTGTACAACATAATAAAATGTACAGGAGGTAATGAAATGAGTTCGAAGATAACTCTTTCAGTGTTTAAGGCTGATGTGGGCGGATTTGTAGGGCATGGGAGTGTTCACCCGGATATGCTGAAAAAAGCCGAGGATACTTTAGGCCAAGACGGAATGGACCTATTGATCGACTTTTTTGTTACACATGTAGGTGATGACATTAATCTTGTTCTTACTCACAGGGAAGGAGTAGATGCTGAAAATATTCATACTCTTGTGTGGAATACTTTTCTCAAGTGTACTGAAGTGGCAAAAACATTAAAAATGTACGGCGCGGGACAAGATCTTTTATCTCATGGATTTTCCGGCAATATAAAAGGAATGGGACCGGGGATAGCTGAGATGGAATTTGAAGAACGTCCCAGTGAGCCGGTTATAATATTTATGGCAGATAAAACTGAGCCGGGGGCTTGGAACTTTCCTCTCTATAAGATATTTGCCGATCCTTTCAATACCATCGGTCTTGTAATAGACCCCAAAATGCATGAGGGCTTCAGTTTTGAAGTATTAGACCTTATAGAAGATAAAAGTGTTAAATTTTCATGTCCGGAAGAGCTTTACGATTTGCTGATATTTTTAGGTGCCTCCAATCGTTATGTTGTAAGGAGTGTATTCACGAAAAATAAAGAGATAGCAGCGGTCTCTTCAACCCAAAAAATGAATCAGATGGCAGGACGTTATGTTGGGAAAGATGACCCGGTGCTTATAGTTCGCTGTCAGAGTGGATTGCCTGCTGTTGGAGAAGTGTTGGAGCCCTTTGCCAATCCTCATCTGGTAACGGGATGGATGCGAGGTTCTCATTATGGCCCAATTATTCCCGTATCCCAGAAGCAAGCTGTTCCTACACGATTTGACGGACCGCCTAGAGTGATAGCCATGGGCTTTCAGCTAGCCAATGGTAGGCTCATAGGTCCCCAGGACCTTTTTGCCGATGTTGCTTTCGATCGAGCCAGAGAAAAGGCTCTAGAAATAGCCGATTATATAAGACAGTTGGGCCCCTTTGAACCACATCGTTTACCTCTGGATGAGATGGAATATACAACAATGCCCCTGGTGATGGAAAGGCTAAAAAACAGGTTTAAATAACAAAGAATATACTAAAGGCATGGAGTTAGTTCTCTTATCTTATTCGGAATTTACAAGAGAATTAACTTCGTGTTTTTTTATTCCAAGTAGATGTCACGGTAATTAGCATCACATCTTCAGTTAACAGCTATCCATTACTTTGTTCAACTTTCGCATTTTATATACTTTTGTGATAAAATTATATTGCGAATGTTTCTCTGAATTATAAAAAAGCAACATTTCTTATAAAAATAGCTTTAGAAATATGGATAATTTGTTAAAATTAGTTTATAATGCAAAGAGTGTCCGAGAAAAGATCGAAAGTCTTATTATAGAAACCATTATGCAAATAGAATACAATTAAAAGGGTGAGGAGGTTTTTTATGGATATTAAGGCTGATGTTGGAGTTTTCGGTGGCTCCGGATTTTATTCTTTTTTAAATGATGTCAAGGAGATTGCTGTGGAAACACCTTATGGTCCTCCAAGTGACAAGATAGCCTTGGCAGAAATAGGTGATAAAACCGTAGCTTTTTTACCCCGTCACGGTAAGGATCATCGTCTTCCTCCACATATGATAAATTATCGCGCCAATATCTATGCTATGAAAAAATTAGGGGTTACCAGAATATTGGGTCCGTGCGCATCCGGCAGCTTACAGCCTCATGTTAAGCCTGGGGACTTTGTTATATGTGATCAGTTTGTAAATCGCACTTGGGGGAGACGAGATACTTTTTATGACGGTCCTGTTACAACTCATATAGGCGGTGCAGAACCTTACTGCCCCGAACTTAGGGAAATAGCTGTAGAATCAACTCGAGCTAAAGGTCTACCGGTTCATGAAAAGGGAACCATCGTGGTTATTCAAGGACCTAGGTTTTCTACGAAAGCCGAAAGTCGAGAATTTGCCGGCAATGGATGGGAGGTTATCAATATGACCCAATATCCGGAAGTGGTGCTGGCACGAGAAATGGAGATTTGCTATGCTAACATTTCACTTATTACCGACTATGATGTTGGCTTGGAAGACAATCCGGAAATTGAACCGGTGAGCCACGAAGCGGTTCTCAAGGTCTTCAATGAAAATATTGAACATCTCAAAGGTCTGCTTTTTGATATAATCAGGAAGATTCCAAGAGAGAGAAAAAACTGTAAGTGCAGTGAAGAACTAAAAAGAGCTCGGGGATAGGCCAGCATACTTAATTGAGTTGAAAGTGACATTGCGAAAAAGAATGTATTATAATATAATAAACGAAGTGAATTTTAAAGCTATGGAAAGGAGCGGGCAATGCAGAAGAGAATTCGAGAAAAAGTCAATAAAGTCGACTACCGACTTTTATATAAAAAACAAATATTAGACTATCTGGAGTCTTTAAAAGATAAAGAACAGACAATATGGCAAATGGATGAATCCATGAAAAGGCTTTTTCGCATTGGGGAACAGGTGGTGCCCGTTTGCCTGTCCAAACTCAGGGAAAACGATGAAGAACTGGCCCCAATAGTTTGTTACGCATTGGAGTTTGCCAATGACTATAGTGTAGTAGATCCGCTGATGGATATACTAATAAAACCTAATGTATCTGACCGGATAAAAGCACGAATACTGGCAGTACTAACCCATTACGGAATAGATGCGGGAGAACTTCCGCTGGAAATAATAATGAAAGACTTTGACAAAATGGCATCTGATTCAATGATAGAAATGTTGGAAGACATAGAAAGTGATCCTTTTTTGATTCCTTATATTTTGGATGACTTAGATGAGTTTTCCTTGGAAATGAAACTGGCCTACATAAAGGATTTGGGAGCACAGAAAGACGAAAGGTCCATTATGCTTCTGGAAATTATAGCATCTATCGATGATCTTCCTGTAGCCTATGAAGCTATAAAAGCTTTGGGGCAGATCAAATCCGGTAAAGCGCTGTATGTTTTATATAAATTGGCAACCAAAGCTGCTGATGAGGATATACGCAAACTTGCACATCGTGAGTCTCAAAGGCTGAAATTCAACGGTGTTTCCATGGAGTTTTTTGAGCCTTGGGAAAAGCTACAGAGCCCCACAAAGATATTTATATCATCTATTGACGGTATAGGCAGCCGTGCATTATGGATGGCATGGAAAAACCCTTTTAAAAGTCGAAAACTTAGTTTCATGAATTTACTTATAAGTAGTGACGTGGGAGTCAAAGACTGCTGGGGAGTATCACATATAACTACACGGGAATTTAACAATTCAGTTAAGGAATTTTCAAAAACAACTGTAGTGACAAAATGCGACTTAGATTATGCCATAGCGTTGATAGGTGATGCACTGTTTTTTAATGAGACTAAGGATAATCCTGTTCCATATCAGTTTTACTTCTGGAAACACTTGTTGGAACAAAACTGTCATATAAATTGCGAACCATACTGTCCGCGATTTACTGAATACGACTTGGAAGCTATTGAGAAAGATGAAGAATGTCTAAAAAATACATTTGACTTATTCAACCATAGCTTTTTTAATGATTGGTTTATAGCACAGCCCCGAGTTTATGATTATGCCGAACAAAACAAGTCCAGAAAAGGATACTTAATTAAAAAAATGACATACCAAAAAGCTGAAAAGCTCTTTTCCAAATTCACCGAAGAGCTTATCGAGCCCAATGCTGACAAGGTAAAGAGGATGTTGGAGCTTTCTGCGGATTTTCTAGATAAAGCCGGTCAAACGGAAATAGCAAAAACCACCCTTTGTGCCTTTTTGCATATGGATGTAAAGCCATTATACTACCATCCTTTTATTCAGAGGATGGTCATTGAAAGTATCAAAGTTGCACTTAATAATATGAAAAACGGCTTTGACATGCGGGTAAACCCCGGTGATTTTGAATAATTAACAGTATGGAACATAAAAGAGGAGGTACAAAATGGGGAAAAACTTTCTATTCACTTCAGAGTCAGTCACTGAAGGCCATCCTGACAAAATATGTGATCAAGTAGCCGATGCCATACTTGACTCCATTTTAGACAAAGATGCCATGGCGAGGGTTGCTTGTGAAGTTGCTGTTACTACAGGTCTAGTCCTAGTCATGGGGGAAATTACCACTGATTGCTATGTTGATATACCCCATATTACACGAGAGACCATAAGAGAAATAGGATATACCCGGGCCAAATACGGGTTTGACTGTGACACTTGCGCTGTAGTTACCAGTATAAATGAACAATCACCTGATATAGCCATGGGGGTTAACCATGCTTATGAAGTTCGACAGACCGGTGATGTAGTTGATGAAGTGGACCAGGTGGGTGCCGGTGATCAAGGTATGATGTTTGGCTATGCTGTAAATGAAACACCGGAGTTGATGCCTATGCCGATTTCCCTTGCCCACAAATTGGCGAAAAGACTTTCGGATGTCAGAAAAAACCGGGTACTTTCATTTTTAAGACCTGACGGAAAAACTCAGGTTACAGTGCAATATGAGGACTCAAAGCCCGTGAGAGTGGACAAGATTGTTGTTTCCGCCCAGCATAAGCCCTCTGTGGAACTATTGACTTTGAAAGAAGGCATTACAGAGGAAGTCATAAAAAAAATTATTCCGGAACATCTCATTGATAAAAATACTCAAATTTATGTAAATCCCACAGGTCGGTTTGTTGTTGGCGGGCCTCACGGTGATTCGGGTGTGACAGGCCGCAAGATTATTGTTGACACTTATGGAGGATTCGGACGACATGGAGGAGGAGCTTTATCCGGTAAAGATCCCACTAAAGTAGATCGCTCTGCTGCATACGCAGCACGGTATGTGGCTAAAAATATCGTGGCAGCAGGTCTTGCATCCAGATGCGAGGTCCAGCTTGCATATGCCATCGGCGTATCCAGACCGGTTTCCGTTATGGCTGATACTTTCGGCACCGGTATTTTATCTGATGAACAAATAGAAAAATTAATAATGAACAATTTTGATCTTCGCCCTGGTGCAATTATTCGAGATTTAGACCTACGAAGACCACTATATAGGCAGGTAGCTTCTTACGGGCATTTTGGTCGGGATGAATTATCATTACCTTGGGAGAAAGTCGATAAAGCGGAAATATTGAAAAAACAAGCTGGCAGCCTATAACAGGCTGCTTTTTGCTTTTGTCAACAGAAAATAACAGTTAATATAGCTGCGACCTGTAACTTTGTGTAAAAAAAAGGGTTATTTGACGGTTATATAGAATATATGAGATACATGTTTAGATGTTCAACGTAGTTAGCGGGGGTTTTTTTTATGAATAATGCCCGTGTGGATATAGAGTATTTGGATGAAGTCATTAATTCCACTATTGGTGCAATAGAAAAAGGACAAAAAGAGATTTTCAACATATTTGAGCATGCAAAACAGGAATGTGAGCGTATTGAAGAGGAACTTGAGAAATTGAGAGTTCGGGTCAAAGCTACGATAGACCGGGTTGATAAACTTGTAAAGCTTGAAAAATCTGCCAAGCTTAAACTAATGATAGTAAGTAGAGATTTTGAAAAACACTCGGAGGAAGAGATACGAGCTGCTTATGAAGAGACTAAAGATATACAGATACAACTTTCCCTGGAACGTCAGATAGAGAATCAGCTTAGGGAAAAGCGCGATGATCTGGAGCGGAATTTAAAGAGCATGCTTAGCATATTGAATCAATCAGAACACTTGATGATGCAGCTAGGTGTAGCTTTGGGCTTTTTAAAGGGAAATTTGGAGGATGTCTCGGGACATATTTCGGACATGAGTGAGAGACGTAATCTGGCTGCTCAAATTATAAAAGCTCAGGAAGAAGAGCGACGGCGGGTGGCTAGGGATATTCATGACGGCCCTGCCCAAACACTGGCCAACATAGTAATTCAAACAGAAATTTGTGAAATGCTGTTGGAACGAGATTTAAATGATGCCAAAAAAGAGCTTAATGAATTAAAAGAAATTGTAAGATCATCCTTACAAGAATTGAGAAAGATTATATTTAACTTGAGACCGGCGTCTTTGGACGATCTAGGCCTTAGGGCAGTAGCAAAACGATATTGTGAGGAATTTCAAGAAGATACCGGTATAAAGACGGAATTTCGAGTTTTTGGAGATAAAACCAGACTACATTCTGATATTGAAGTTACCCTTTTTAGGGTGCTTCAGGAAATTCTTACAAATGTGAAAAAACATTCAAAAGCAAAAAACTGTATCGTTAAGCTTGAGTTTGGCAATGGGAAGGTAAATATGGTTGTAACTGACGATGGAGTAGGTTTTGAACAATATAAGAAAGATGGAAAACGTACAGAACGACATTTTGGTATTATGACTATAAAAGAAAGGATTGCTCTTGTAGACGGCTCCTTTAGTATAGAAACCGCACTCGGCAAAGGTACCAAAGTTTTTACAAGTATTCCTTTTAACAAT
>DUNY01000070.1 GCA_012839145.1 Thermoanaerobacterales bacterium | reverse complement strand
AGCCATAGCTTATAGGGTCGTCTTCGACTATGATTATTCTTCCTGTCTTTTTCACCGAGTCTATGATGGTCTGTAGATCTAAGGGTTTTAAAGTCCTAGGGTCTATAACTTCTGTATCTATTCCTTGTTGCTGCAACTTTTGGGCAGCTTCTAATGCTCTTGGTACCATTATGGAACCGGCAACTACCGTGATGTCTTTGCCTGATCTTTTTATGTCAGCTTTGCCCAGGGGTATGGTGTAGTCTTTTTCAGGAACTTCTCCTTTTGACCAGTAGAGAAGTTTATGTTCAGCAAATACTACGGGATTGTTGTCTCTTATAGCTGATTTCATAAGGCCTTTTACGTCATAGGGGGTAGATGGCATTACTACTTTAAGGCCCGGAAAGTGGGCAAATACAGCGGGAAAGCTCTGGGAGTGTTGAGCTGCCGCTCCGGTGCCACTACCCATAGGTCCTCGGATAACCATGGGAACTTGGGCTTTGCCGCCAAACATGTAGCGGTTTTTAGCACCCTGGTTTACCAGTTGATCCATAGCAATGGTGAAAAAATCAAAAAACATGATTTCCGCTACAGGCCGCATGCCGCACAAAGCTGCTCCGACGGCGGCACCGGCTATGGCGGCTTCCGAGATAGGGGTGTCAATTATTCGATTTTCACCGAATTCTTCGAATAGGCCCTTTGTGACTCCAAAGGCACCACCGTAAAGGCCTACGTCCTCTCCTATGATGAATACGGTTTCATCTCTTTGCATTTCTTCTCTTAATCCTTCTCTTAAAGCATCTATGTAAAGCTTTTCAGCCATTTTTTCGCCTCCGGTTTTGATTTTTATATTTTTACGCGTACACGTCGTCCATAATTTCTTCTATTTTAGGTTCCGGGCTGTTTAGTGCATATTCCAAAGCTTCTTGTATCGCTTTTTCTACAGCTTCTTGGACTTTTGCAAGTTCTTCTTCAGTAGCCGTGCCTTCATTGATTAGTTTTTGTCTGTATCGTTTTATGGGGCATTTTTGTTTCCACTCTTCTTCTTCCTGTCTTGTTCTGTATACCCTGGGGTCACTTTTTGAATGCCCCAACCATCGGTAGGTTTTTGCTTCTATGAGAGACGGTCCTTCACCTTGTCTTACTCTTTCTACAGCTTCTTGTACAACTTGGTATACAGCCTCTATATCGTTGCCGTCAACTATGATACCGGGGATGTCATAAGCTGCCGCTCTATCTGCAGCATTTTTAACGGCACTGGCCTTTTTAAAGGGGACCGACATGCCGTATTGGTTGTTTTCACAAACGTATACTACCGGCAATTTCTTTACTGCAGCAAGGTTTAAAGCTTCATGAAATACTCCCTGGTTTGTGGCTCCGTCTCCGAAAAAGCATAGGGTTACTTTCCCGTCCTTTTTTAGTTTTGATGCCAGGGCTGCCCCAGTGGCTATGGGTATTCCGCCGCCTACAATGCCGTTGGCACCAAGGTTCCCCATTTCAAGGTCGGCTATATGCATTGACCCGCCACGCCCCCGACAGTAACCGGTTTCCTTTCCCAGAAGCTCCGCAAACATTTGTGGGAGTTTGCCGCCCTTTGCTATGCAATGGCCATGACCGCGATGTGTACTAGTTATCATGTCTTTCTCGTCAAGGGCAGCTATGGCTCCTACGGCTGATGCCTCTTGACCTACTGAAAGGTGACAGGTGCCCCAGATGAGGTCGGCTTTAAACAGTCTGTCCACTTCCAGTTCGAAGTCTCTTATTTCGCACATTTTTTGATACATCCATATTTTTTTCTCTCTTGAGAGGGTCATTGTATCAGCTCCTTTTTTTATTTTTTGGTAATAAGAGTTATGAATTTGCAGTAAAAATATTTTTATGATTTCGTAAGAAAGGATAAGTATTCTCAGATATTTAATAAAATTATTTTGTTACCATGTTTAAAAGAGATTTGGGAATGCAGACCCACTTTCATAACCTAATCCATCCAATCAGCTTTTTTAAATTTGCTTTTACTAGTCCAGCAGCTAGCTTTATTGCATCACTCATACTATGACTAACTTTTGCTTTTTCTTTTCTTGAGTTTGCGGCAGGTTTCTATTTTGTATATTATGCAAGTTATATACCATAACTTGGCATATTTTGTTGAAAATATGCCGACTAAATATTTTATATAACCTTGTCCTGTAATCTTCTAAGCTGTAGTATAAGTGAGTTTTCATCCAGCTCCACCATATCATAGGTGAGAGTCTCTCCCTTTTTTACATCGGTTTTTAACTTCACCTTAGAACTGACTAACCCCAAGGGCAACGCATCATCTTTTCGAGCATTTTCAAAGGTGTCTATTAATCCATATACTGTATATCCTCCAATTCCATCCAGGTATTCTCCTGCTTTCATATCCTTCTTTGCTACTGCTACGGTTTCAGACACCGGTGCACCTTTCGGCGCTATCGTCGGTTCATGATATATATATGCCCGAGCTGCGGATAAAGGTGTTTCAATACTAGTAAGGTGATAAGGTCTATACAAAACATAGTTTGGCCCTTCACCCATGGAAAGATAAGCCATCTCTTCTCTAACTGCCGGAAGATTTGTAGTTACTATGACAAAAACTCCCGGTGCCACACCGTTTACGTATTCCACCACCTGATATCTTTCCAAAATGCCTCCTTGTTCCTTAAGACTAAACAGTTTTGGCAGTTCCTTAACAGTGGCTTCCGGCCCTATTAATCCTTTTTTCGTCGGTAAAAACCCAATTGCATTAGACACACAAGTCATTTCAACCATAGTTTTGGTTCCGTCTATAAAAGAAGTCAGCATTTTGGGATTCATATTGCTTGCCTGAGCTTTCTCTCTGGCTGTGTCGGGGTTAGCTTCCACATTAAGGGGATTGTTCTTGCCTTTTCCCGCTACTAATACCTCAAATCCCATAGCATCCACAAAATCATAAAGTTCTTTTATAGCACCCGGTTCATCGCCTGCAGAAACAGTATATACTACCCCAGCACTATCGGCCATCGTTTTTAGTATGGATCCTATGGTTACATCGGTCTCTACATTTAGCATTACAATATGTTTACCATTGTAAATCGAGTCAAATGCGATCTTAGCACCGGTTTCGGGCACACCGGTAGCGTCTATTACTACTTCAATCGGTAAAGACTTGGTTACTACATCAAGATTTTCTGTAATAATGTATTTCCCTTTCTTTATTGCTGCCTCGGCTTGTAAAGGTGTACCAACCAAAACGATATCATCAGTTTTTACTCCGGCAAGAACATATGCATTCTTAGCCTTTTCCACGTTTAAGTCGGAAATTATGGCAGGACAAATACCCTCCATGCAGAACATCTGGCTTACCATACCACGTCCCATT
>DUNY01000327.1 GCA_012839145.1 Thermoanaerobacterales bacterium | reverse complement strand
ATAACAAATATCGGAATTAGTCATATAGAAAAGCTTGGAAGCAAACAAAATATTGCACGGGCAAAGATGGAAATTCTTGAGCCAATGGATAAAAGTAACTTGGCTGTTTTAAATGCCGACAGCTCTGAATTATGGGATGTGAAAGACACTATTATTCCTAAAACAGTGTTTTTTGGACAAGGGCGGGGAGATGTAAGGGCAAAAAACATAAAATCTGACGATGTTAACGGATTAGAGTTTGACATATACGGCTGTTATGGAGAAATGACTTTTCGGGTTCCTTTACCGGGAATTCATAATGTCAATAATGCCTTAGCAGCTATAGTCGTTGGTTTTCAAATGGGTCTTTCACAAGAGGAAATCCAACGTGGATTGCTAAACCTTAAGCTACCTGAGATGAGACTTCAGTTCAAAAAATCCTATTTCGGAGCCGATATAATTGATGATTCATATAATGCCAGTCCTGATTCCATGAAAGCTGCTCTTGATTTATTAAGTCAAAGAGGTCAAGGTAAGAGGTGCGCTGTTATATTAGGGGACATGCTAGAGCTTGGCGAATATTCACAAAAGTATCACTTTGGAGTAGGTAAATATGCTGCAGAAAGAGCTGATGTTTTAATTGCAGTGGGCAGCTTTACCCAAAGTTTTAAGGCGGGAGCTTTGCAAGGTCATCTTGACAGTGGATGTATTTATACATTCACAACAGTCCAAGAAGCTGCAAGAGAAGTCATAAAAATTGTCGAAGATTGTGATATAATTTTGGTGAAAGCATCCAGAGGTATGAAATTGGAACAAATCACACAAATTTTAGTCAGGAGGTCGTAAATTGCGCAGCCAGTTTTATGCAGCCCTAGCCTCCTTTATTATAACGATAGCTTTGGGCATATTATTAATACCTGCATTGGACAAACTTAAGTTTGGGCAAACGATAAGATCTGACGGCCCTCGGCGTCATTTAAAAAAAACAGGGACACCGACTATGGGAGGGATTATTTTTATTCCTGCCATCGCTTTGGCAACTATACTATTTTCCGGCATTTCAGAGAATGCACTTGTAGTTATTTTTTCAATGGTTGGATTTGGCCTTATAGGTTTTGCCGATGATTTTATAAAGATAACCCAAAAAAGGTCCCTAGGTCTTAGGGCTAATCAAAAACTATTTTTTCAACTTTTCTTATCTATAGGTCTCATAATATATATATACTCCCGTTATACAAGGCCAACGGAAATTTTAATGCCTTTTTATCCAGGTAGTATTGATATAGGCGCATTTTATATTCCGATAACACTTGTATTCGTGATAATGGGCACTGTAAACAGTGCAAACCTCACAGATGGTTTAGACGGGCTTGTATCTGGAATCATAGCGATTATAAGCTTTTTTTATACAGTTTTATTGACAATGAACAATCATTGGAGTCTGTCAATATTTAGTGCAGCCATAACAGGTGCTTGTCTTGGATTTTTGCTGTTTAATCATCATCCGGCCAGAGTTTTTATGGGAGACACTGGCTCATTAGGTTTAGGCGGTGCCCTAGCAGCACTTGCTGTTTTATCCCGTAGTCATTTTTTTCTAGCAATATTCGGCCTGATATTTATAATTGAAACCCTTTCTGTTATTTTACAGGTCATTTCTTTCAAATTGACAGGAAAGAGGATATTTAAGATGAGTCCCATTCACCATCATTTCGAATTGTGTGGGTGGAGTGAGAGCAAAATTGTTCATATGTTTTGGTTAATTACCCTTATGACTGGTATCTTAGGTTTTTTGCTTTACAAGGAGGTAATTAGACCAATTTCATAAGACTAAGAGAAAGGGGAAATATATTGTGGATCTTAAGGGGAAACATGTGCTGATATTAGGGCTTGCACGAAGTGGTGTTGCCGCCACTATAGAACTTACAAACCTTGGTGCAAAAGTAACTGCTAGTGATATGAAGTCCAAAGAAGAGCTAAAAGATACGGTTTTTTTAGAAAACTGTGGTGTGCAATTGGTTTACGGAGGACATCCGCTTACACTACTAAACAAATGCGATCTTATTGTGTTAAGTCCGGGAGTTCCCAGTGATCTGGAAATTTTAGAAGAAGCACGAAAACGAGATATACCAGTTGTCAGTGAGTTGGAGCTGGGTTTTTGGTTTGCCAAAGCCCCTATAATTGCGGTTACCGGAACCAATGGAAAAACCACAACCACAACATTGATAGGCGAAATACTGAAAAACGATGGTAAAAACATTACACTAGCGGGAAACATCGGTATACCTCTGGTCAGAGAAGTAGAAAAAGCGGAAAACAAAGATTATCTGGTAGTAGAAGTCAGCAGTTTCCAATTGGAAAATATTATGCATTTTAAACCTAAGGTAAGCGTAATATTAAATATCACTGAAGATCATTTAAACCGTCATAAGACCTTTGAAAATTACATCGAAGCTAAAGCAAGAATTCTTGAAAACCTGACAGAGGAAGAATACGCAGTATTAAATTACGATGATCCCATAGTTAAGTCCCTTGTCAAGAGGGTTAAGCCTAGAATCTTGCCATTCAGTCAAAAAGAGGAGCTTATTCGGGGTATATACATAAAGAACGGTGTAATAGTAATAAGAGAAAACGGAAAAATATATCCCATACTTAAGGCTGAGGAATTGGGCATTAAAGGCAGTCATAACTTGGAAAATGCTATGGCAGCTGTTTGCGTTGCTTGGATATGCCGGATTAACTTAAATAATATGGCTGAAACATTGAAGGATTTTCGTGGTGTTGAACATAGATTGGAATATGTTAAAAATATTGCTGGAGTGAAATTTATAAATGATTCAAAAGCTACAAACCCGGATGCAGCTCAAAAGGCAATAGAAGCATTGAAAGAGCCTATTGTACTCATAGCTGGTGGATACGATAAAAAAAGTGACTACAGCGGCTTTATAAAAGCTTTTAATGGAAAGGTAAAAAAACTTATCCTGATTGGTGATACAGCTGTTGATATAGAAAGCTGTGCTCTAAAACATGGTTTTTATGATATTGAAAAATCTACCTCCCTGCAGGAGGCTGTCAAACTTGCTTTCAGCGCTGCTATACCCGGCGATATCGTACTTTTGTCGCCTGCATGTGCAAGTTGGGATATGTTTGAAAGCTTTGAAGAGAGGGGCCGGATATTTAAAGAAACAGTGCACTCTTTAAAAGGTTAAAGGAGTGATGTAAGTGTCCCGGAAACCACCGGACTTTGCTATACTTTTTACAGTTTTACTTCTTATATGTTTTGGAATGATTATGGTGTTTAGTTCCAGCAGTGTGAGAGCGTATTACTATTATACTGACAGTTTTTATTTTATCAAACGTCAGTTGATTTGGTCTATTCTAGGATTTTTTTCAATGATATTTTTTATGAACTACGATTACTGGAAGATAAAAAGACATGAAAAATTGATTGTATTTGTGATGTTTTTATTACTGGTGTTAGTTCTTATTCCGGGAATAGGCAAAGAGGTCAATGAGGCACGACGTTGGATAGGTGTGGGAGCTTTAACACTACAGCCTTCAGAAATTGCAAAACTGGGTATGATTGTATATCTTTCTTGTGGTTTAGAAAGGAAAGGAAATAAAGTACGTTCCTTTTTTATGGGGATTCTTCCTTTTTTAATGGTTATGGGTGTCATATGTGGTTTGATCCTTAGAGAACCTCACCTGAGTGCATCGGTGCTCATAGGAATGACCACTCTTATAATGCTGTTTGTAGGCGGAGCAAATATGATACATATGATAGGCATGGGTACCGCTGGCTTTGCACTGGCACTGATGTTTACAATTAACAAACCCTATAGACTAAAACGACTGCTTTCATTTCTTGATCCTTGGAAGAATCCCAGTGAAGAGGGATATCATATTATCCAGTCTCTATATGCATTGGGCTCTGGAGGCTTAATTGGTGTAGGCCTTGGTCAGAGCAGGCAGAAATTTTTTTATCTTCCTGAACCACAGACGGATTTTATATTTTCCGTTATAGGAGAAGAACTGGGGTTTTTAGGAGCGGCTTTTGTAATACTGGTTTTCATGTTTTTCATCTGGAGAGGATACAGAACTGCCATGGCAGCTCCGGATATATTTGGAAAACTAATGGCTACAGGTATAACCACACTTATTGCCTTACAATTTTTGATAAATGTAGCTGTTGTAACGGCTTCCGTGCCAGTAACAGGAATGCCGCTGCCCTTTATAAGTTATGGTGGTTCTTCACTCACAATTACAATGTCTCAGATAGGTATATTATTGAATATTTCCAGATACACGGAGGTTAAATGAGATGCCCCCAAAAAAAATTATACTGGCAGGCGGTGGTACCGGTGGGCATATTTATCCCGCTATAGCCATTGCAACAGGATTGAAACAAAAATTTCCGTATTTAAATATTCTTTTTGTTGGGACGAATCGAGGTCTTGAAAAAGAATTGGTAGAAAAGGCCGGGTTTCCTTTGAAAACTATAAGAGTAAAGGGTTTTCGGAGGAAACTGTCTTTTGATACCCTTGTATCCATTAGGGAATTAGCCTATGGTGCTTTAGATTCAATCAAAATAATAAAAAAGGAAAAACCGGATATGGTTATCGGGACTGGAGGTTATGTGGCTGGACCCGTTATATTTTTTGCCTCACTTATGGGAGTTCGTTCCGTTATACATGAACAAAATGTCTGTCCCGGTGTCACTAACAGGATATTATCACATTTTGTGGATAGAATTGCTATTAGCTTTTCAGATTCAATGCACTGTTTTCCAAAAGGCAAAACGGTTCTTACCGGGAATCCGGTAAGAAAAGAAATTACCGGCGGGAATCGGAATGAGGCGTTAAAGAAATTCGGATTATCGCCGCATCTGCCCGTTGTTTTATGTTTTGGTGGAAGTCAAGGTGCCGCACGTATCAATGATGCGGTTCTTCATGTTATTGAACGCATAAGAGATACAAAAAAACTCCAATTAATACATATCACAGGGAAAAGCCACTATGAGAAGATAAAAGGCATATTGGTAAATAAAGGAATAGACCCGGATGGGTCAGGACATATTATTGTACGACCATATATTTATGATATGCAAGATGCTTATGCTGCCGCCGACTTGGTTGTTTCTCGGGCAGGAGCCATCAGTATATCGGAGCTGAATGCATGCGGAAAGCCGGCAATTTTAATTCCGCTTCCTACAGCTGCCAACCGTCATCAAGATTTCAACGCAAGGTTTATGGAAGAAAACGGTGCAGCAGTCATTATGGTTGAAGATGAGCTATCAGGAGAAAAACTTCTGCAAACTATTGATAATATCATTTTTAATCATGGATGCTTGCAAAAAATGTCCATAGCAAGTCGGAGTTTAGCAAAAGATGATGCCCTTGAAAAAATCTTGGCTGAAATACTGGAATTGGTAAAGTAAGTGAAATGTTTACTTAAGTTATACAGTATGTTAATATAAATCTGTACAAGCAATAAAATAGTAACACCTT